>NZ_JAMYSC010000052.1:0-42140 GCF_040321755.1 Mesorhizobium sp. M0276
ACTAATAACTACAAATGTGTCAGCTGTCTTTGCGGCCCTGAACGGTGTTCCCACGACCTCTACCGGCCCCGCGGCGGCCGTCGGCCACCCCGCGGCCGCGCGCCCCCGGGAGCCTTGTCCACAAGTGAGCCGCCTCAGTCGAGGACAGAGACGATCGCCTTGGCGAGTTCGTCCATTCCATCCTCGGGCAGGCCGGCAACATTGATGCGGCTGTCGCCGACCATGTAGATGCCGTGCTCGGAACGCAGTCGTTCGACCTGCGCTTCCGTGAGGCCAAGGCGGGAGAACATGCCGCGATGATTGGCGACGAAATCGAAACGGTCGGAATTGGACTGACGCCGCAGTGCCTCGGCGAACTGGACACGGAGTCTGAGCATGCGCAGGCGCATCTCTTCGAGTTCGGCCTCCCAGTCTGCACGCAGAGCGGCGTCTTCGAGCACGATGCGCACGGCGGCAGCACCGTGGTCCGGTGGCATCGAATACATGGCGCGCGCCGCCGACAGCATCTGGCTCATCGCCACATCGGCCTGTGCGCCGTCCCTGGCCAGGATCATCGCCGCGCCGACGCGGTCGCGGTAGACGGCAAAATTCTTCGAGCAGCTCGAGGCGACGACCATTTCCGGAACCTTCGCCGCCAGCAGGCGCAACCCGAGGGCATCGGCCTCGAGGCCATCGCCAAAGCCCTGATAGGCGATGTCGACAAATGGCAGCAACTCGCACTCGACGACCAGCTCGGTTACGGCCGCCCACTGTGCCGCGTCCAGATTGGCGCCGGTCGGGTTGTGGCAGCAGCCGTGCAGCAACACCTCGTCACCCTTTTTTGCCGTTCGCAACGCCGCCAGCATGTCGTCGAAGCGCACTGTGCCCGAGGCGGCGTCGAAATAGGGGTATTCACGGATCTGCAGGCCGGCAGCACGCATCACCGGCATGTGGTTCGGCCAGGTCGGGTCCGACAGCCAGATGGTCGCGTCCGAGCGTGTCCGCTTGAGCAATTCCGCCGCCAGCCGCAGCGCGCCGGAGCCGCCGGGCGCCTGTGCCGCGCGGATGCGCGTCATGTCGGCGCCGGGGCCGAAGGCGAGCTTGGCCATTACCGTGTTGAAACCGATATCGCCGGCAAGGCCGAGATAGGTCTTGGTGTCCTGCCCCTGCAGCAGCCGCTTTTCGGCTTCGCGCACCGCCCGCATGACCGGCGTCTTGCCGTCGCGATCCTTGTAGACGCCGACACCGAGGTCGACCTTGTCGGGCCGCGGGTCGGCGCGATAAAGGCCGATCAGGGCCAGGATCTTGTCGGCGGGGGCGGGCTGCAGGGCTTCAAACATCGATACGGCTCCAATGGGCGGCGGATTGATACGCAAATTGGTTACGTTTCGCCAGCGCTTTTCCCGCCGCTTCAGGCTGCACAAGCTTTCTGGGGCGAACGATGTCCTCAAGCCAACCCGGTAAAAAATTGGCGGGGCAGGGATTAAAATCCCCACATGCTTCGTAAACAGGACATGAAACCGTCGATGCCACGCTTTGACGTCTTAGGACAGCTGGGTTCGCTGCGCCGCTACGCGCGCTCGCTGACGCGCGACAGCACGGATGCCGAGGATCTCGTCCACGACGCGCTGGTGCGTGCGTATGAACGGCGCGGCACCTTCCGCTCCGGTGGAAACCTGCGCGCCTGGCTGCTGTCGATCGTCCACAACACCTTCATCGACAGAATGCGGTCCCGCGAGTCGGAAGCCGCGCGCCTCCAACTGGCCGGTTATCTTGCCGATGGCAGCACGCCGGCGCCGCAGGAACATTCGGTGCGCCTGGCTCAAGTGCGCGAAGCCTTTTTCAGCCTGCCGGAAGAACAGCGCTCGGCGCTGCACCTCGTCGCCATCGAGGGGCTGTCCTACCAGCAGGCGGCCGATGCCAGCAGCGTGCCGCTGGGAACGTTGATGTCACGCATCGGCAGGGCGCGCGCCGCATTGCGCGAGATGGAGGCGGCGGCGCCCGCGAAGACGAAGAACCACCTTAGGATCGTTGGAGGCCCGCCATGACAGCAGCTGTCGATCCCGTGACCGATATCGACCTCGACGCCTATGTCGACGACCAGATCGATGTCACCCGCCGCATCGAGGTCGAGGCATTTCTGTCGGCCCGGCCGGAAGCAGCGGCGCGCGTGATGTCCGATCTCCGCACCCGCGATGAACTGCGCGTGGCGCTTGCCGGCCCCAAGGGCATGGCGCGGCCAGCGACCGCCGATGCCGCGCGGCGGCTGGAGAGGGGGCTTGCCCGCGGCCGCATCTTCGGTGTGTTGCAGCGCGCGGCGGTGGTTGCCGTCTTCGTCGCCGCCGGCTGGCTGGCGAATGGCATCATCGGGCCGATGTCGGTGACCAAGGTCGTCGCCTCGCCACAGCCGCCTGCCTATGTCGATGAGGCGGTGCGGGCCCATAGAACGACGCTGGTGCGCGAAAGCATGCCGTCGCAGCCGGAAGCGCCCGATTACGACGCCGGCGAGATCCGTGCCGCGACCGCCATCGTCATGCCGTCGCTGCCAACGGACTGGAAAGTCCGCGACGTGCAGATCTACCCGTCGCGCTTTGGGCCGAGCGTCGAGATGGCGGTCGAGACGAAAGACATGGGGCTGGTGTCGCTGTTCGCGATCCGGCCTGGAACCTTCGACGTCGTCAAGCCGACCATCGCGCCCTTGGGCGATATCTCGTCGGCCTACTTCCAGATCGGCGAGGTCGCCTATGCGGTGGTCGGACAAAGCGGGGTCCGCGACCTCGACCGCGCCGCCGAGACGCTCGCCAAGACGCTTTACTGATCGATCCACGCCTTACCGACCGATCTAGAAAGGAGAATGCAAATGAACACGCCCAACCTGGGATACCGCGTCGGCACCGGCGCCCAAACCAGAGCCATTTTTGACGAGGGGCTGCGTCAGCATATGCTGCGCGTCTACAACTACATGGGCGTCGGCCTGGTGGTCACCGGCCTCGTTGCCTTGATGATCTCGTCGACGCCGGCGCTCTATGTGCCGATCTTCTCCAGCCCGCTGAAATGGGTGGTGATGCTGGCGCCGCTGGCCTTCGTCTTGCTGTTCTCGTTCAAGATGCAGACAATGTCGGCGGCCAGCGCCCAGGCGATGTTCTGGGCCTTCTGCGCGGTCATGGGCCTGTCGCTCGCCTCGGTATTCCTGGTCTTCACCGGAACCAGCATCGCGCGCACTTTTTTCATCGCCGCCACCATGTTCGGCGCCACCAGCCTCTACGGCTACACGACCAGGCGCGACCTCACCCAGTTCTCGTCGTTCCTGATCATGGGCCTGATCGGCGTGGTGATTGCCAGCATCGTCAACATTTTCCTCGGCTCGACCGCGCTGCAGTTCGCCATCTCGGTTATCGGCATTGCCGTGTTCATCGGCCTGACCGCCTGGGACACCCAGACGATCAAGGAGCAGTATGCCGAGAATTTCGACGGCGAATCGCGCCAGAAGCTGGCCGTCTTCGGCGCCTTGTCGCTCTATCTGAATTTCATCAACATCTTCCAGCTGCTGTTGAATTTCACCGGCGAGCGCGAGTAATCCCGTTCCAACGGGCCTGCCCGGTCGGCCAGATCGGGCAGGCCTGGGCTTCCGTGCTGATCATCTTCCCATCGGAGGCCAGGCGAATAATCCCAAACCGAGCGTTCTGTTGCTCAAAAGTGGATCAGTAAAATATCGCGATGTCATTCAGACCCTTGCTTGGTCACGGACGGATTCGGAGCCGGGAGGAGAAGTCGGAAGCCCTGCAAACGGCAGCCTGGGTCGACTCTTCGGTCGTTTTCGACAATCGGCGCTGGGTGTGCCGGGACGCAGAGCTCCGCTGGACAGCTCCCGACCATCTGATCGTACTGACTGAGGAAGGCGGGACGTCGCATACATCGATCCGCTCCGGGGAAAAGTCCGTCTACGACGGGATGGATCGTCCGGGAGACCTCACCTTCGTCCCCGCCGGCGCGGAGCGGCTCGGCATCTACCGGGATGTCAATCTTTCCTATTCGGCCCTGTGGATCGATCCCGAATTTCCAGGAAGCGAAAGGCTTGCGGATACGCCGATCCTGGTGAACAGGAGCGACAACGTCATCGCAACGCTTTTGAGTTCGCTCCGGGTCGAGATGGCGCTCGGTCACCGGCCGGACACCGGCTATGTCGAGCATCTGGCAGCGCTCGTCAGCATGCGCGTGGCGATGCTGGCCGGCAAGCAACTCCCGGCTCCGCGTTACGGCCGTCTCAGCCGCCGCACGTTTGCCCGCATCCGGGAATACATCGAGGCACGCATCAACTCCGACATTTCACTACGCGAGCTGGCGGCTGTCGCAGAGATGGGAGTCGACACGTTTGCGCGCCGCTTCAAGGCGACGACCGGTCTCGCACCCTACGCCTATGTGATCGAGGAGCGGGTCCGGCGGGCGGAGGTCGTTCTGCGTGAAACCGGGTCATCCATCAGCACCATTGCCTTTCGCTTCGGCTTCTCGAGCCAGAGCCACTTCACCGCGACGTTCCGGCGCCTCAGAGGCCTGACTCCGCGGGCCTACCGGGTGCAGTTTTCTCCGGAATCCTGATAGTTCCGCCGATTTCCTGAAAGAAATGCCGAGCCTGCCCGACCACGTCCATAAGCGTCAATGAGCGCACCCGACGCGCCCGCTGTCGGGCCGGGGTCGCTGTCGACCCCTTATCACTGCGCCCGGGAGATCACGCATGGCTGAGACGGACAACAGGAACGGACCGACACGTCGAGCGGTGCTGGAGGGAGGGGCCGCGACCGGTCTGCTGCTGGCAACCGGGCTACCGGTTGAAGCCCAGCAAATGGAGCCCGCCGTCGCAGCCGCATCCACCACGCCGGGACCAACGATGCCGGTGTCGCTGCGCATCAACGCCAGGGACTTTGCCGTCGAGCTCGATCCGCGGACAACGCTGCTCGACACGTTCCGCAATCATCTCGGCCTTACCGGTTCGAAAAAAGGCTGTGATCACGGCCAGTGCGGCGCCTGCACCGTCCTCGTCAACGGGCGTCGGATCAATTCTTGCCTGACGCTCGCTGTCATGCATGAGGGCGACGAGATCACCACTGTCGAAGGGCTCGCCGACGGCGACCGGCTTCATCCCGTTCAGGCCGCCTTCATTGCACGCGACGGCTTCCAGTGCGGATATTGCACGCCCGGCCAGATCTGCTCCGCAGTTGGCATGCTGGGCGAGGCCAGGGAGGGTTGGCCGAGCCATGCCAGCGACGAAGTGGCGGCAGCCTCGGTCGCGCTCGACGATGCCGAGATCCGCGAACGGATGAGCGGCAACATCTGCCGTTGTGCTGCCTATCCGAACATCGTCGCCGCCATCCGCGACGCGGCAGGGGAGGCGTGAGCGATGCGGGCTTTCACTTATGAACGCGCCGGGAGTGCGGAAGAGGCGGCCGCCGCGGTTGCCAATCGGCCGGATGCCAAATTCATCAGCGGCGGCACCAATCTCCTCGACCTGATGAAGCTCGATATCGAGCAGCCGGCGCATCTCGTCGACGTCAGCCGCCTGCCGCTCGACCGGATCGAGGAAACAGAGGAGGGCGGCCTGCGCATCGGCGCGCAGGTCCGCAACAGCGATCTTGCCGCCGAGCCGCGGGTGAGGTCGCAATACCCGATGCTCTCGCAAGCGCTGCTGGCGGGGGCTTCCGGTCAGATCCGCAACAAGGCCTCGACGGCCGGCAATCTCCTGCAGCGCACGCGCTGCTTCTATTTCTACGACCGCAACATGCCGTGCAACAAGCGCGAGCCGGGTTCCGGTTGTGCCGCGCTGCAAGGTTTCAACCGCGTGCATGCAATCCTCGGTGCAAGCGACGCCTGCATTGCGGTTCATCCCTCTGACATGGCGGTTGCCATGGCCGGGCTCGACGCCAGGATCGAGACCTTGTCGCCAGTTGGCGAAGCTCGCACCATTCCGATCGGCGATCTCCATCGCCTGCCCGGGACAACGCCCGACGTGGAGACCACGCTCGGTCATGGGGAGATGATCACCGCGGTCACCTTGCCGCCTCCTCCGCCCGGTCGGCAACTCTACCGCAAGGTGCGCGACCGCGCCTCCTATGCTTTCGCGCTGGTGTCGGTGGCGGCGGTCGTCGAGAAAAGTGGCGATCGCATACGCAGCGCCCGCATCGCCATGGGCGGCGTCGCGGCCAAGCCCTGGCGCGCGACCGCGGCTGAACAAACGCTCGCCGGCTCGGTGGCGTCCGATAGCGCTTTTACCGAAGCCGCCGAAGCCGCGCTGGCCGAGGCAGTCGGGCATGGCGACAATGATTTCAAGATCCCGCTGGCGAAACGGACGGTGCGGCACACGCTTGCCGCAGCCGCGGTCGAGCGCGCGTAAGGTCAAGCAGAGACGATGGCTCCGAACGGCCGTTCCTAGATGTTTGTCCCGCAGTCGACGGGCCGGTGGCAAGGAGATAGACATGAAACTCACACGACGTGCCGTTACAGTCGCCGGTGGCGGCCTTCTCGTCTCCCCTGCCGCCGCTTGGGGCGCCACGTCAGATACTGAGCTTCGTCGCGAACTTGAAGCGGCCGTGGAAGCCTTCTTCGCCGGCTGGGCTTCCGGCGACTGGTCGGCCTTCCTCGATCGTTGCGACGAGACGATGACCTTCCAATTTCCGGTTGGTGAGCAACGGGGTAGACACGAACCGCCGAACGGCAAGCGCGCGCTCGCAGCGTGGACCGCCGCACATAAAGCGCAGGGTAACAGGATCACGGAATCGATCGTTGATCTTAAGCTCTTCGCCTCCGATTGGATCATCATTTGCGATCGCGGGAGTGGGACGATCGGCGGCGGGCCCTATATGGGCCTGCATGCGCTTTTCATGCGGGCCGGCCCGACGGGGCGGCTGATCGAGTTTCGAGAGTATTTCGGCGATATTGCTACGTGAACAGCAGCTGCGCGGCGATCACGAAGAGCCATGCTGCGGCTATGTGAGTTTCCGAGAACTAAACATTCCAGGTGAGCCTATGCACAAGACCACGACGCTTCGCGGACAGTCCGCCGATTCGACCGGCTTTGTTTCCCGTTCAACGGTGAAATCTTCCCCTCATGTCGAATTCATCGGTCGTCCGGTCGACCGGATCGACGGGCCGTTCAAGGTGACGGGCCGCGCGACTTACGCCTATGAGCATGCAATCGACGGCGTAGCTTATGGCTATGTCCTCGGCGCCGCCATCGCCAAGGGTCGCATCATGGAGATCGATATCTCGGACGCCGAAAGAGCACCGGGCGTAGTCGGCGTCATGACGCACCGGAATGCTCCGCCACAACCGGATTTTGGCCCGGCGGTGACACCGACCGTGCCAGAGGTTTTCACGCGCGCCCGACCGGCGCTCAACAGTGACCGCGTACGCTACTATGACGAGCCGGTGGCGCTGGTCGTCGCGGAGACGTTCGAGGCGGCGCGCGCCGCCGCGGGACTCATCAAGGTGCGCTACGAAGAGGAGGTGGGCACCTACGATCTACAAGCGCATCTCAGCGATGCCTATGCACCCAGGCGAACAAATGCTGGCCTGGCGACGGACAGCGTTGTCGGCGACTTCGAGAGCGCCTTCGCACAAGCTCCGGTCAAGGTCGATGCCACGTATCGGACGCCCTTCGAGCACCATAACCCAATGGAACCGCATGCGACGATCGCCGTCTGGTCAGGAGACGAGTTGACGATCCATACATCGGCGCAAACGCTTGCGAATTACAGGGCAGGCATTGCCACCACGCTCGGCATGCCGCCGGAGCGCGTGCGCATCGTCAGCCCCTTCGTCGGCGGAGGCTTCGGTTCCAAGTTGATTATCCATGCCGACACGGTGCTGGCAGCGCTTGCAGCGCGGGTCTTGCAGCGTCCGGTAAAGATCGCGCTTACGCGCCAGCAGATGTTCGCTAACACCGGCCATCGCGCCGAGATGATCCACCAGCTGCGTTTCGGTGCGGATAGTGACGGACGGCTCACCGGGATCTCGCATGACGTCTGGTCGGCGACGTCGAGCTTCGAGGAGTATTGCGAGCAGACGGCAGCCTTTGCCCGCTCGCTCTACGCGGCGCCGAACCGCCTCACCCGCCATCGCTTGGTTCGACTCGATATCAACCGCGGCGAATGGATGCGCTCGCCTGGCGAAGCGCCGGGCATGCTAGCCTTCGAATGCGCCATGGACGAACTTGCCGAACGTCTCGGGCTGGATCCGATCGAACTCAGGATTCGCAACGAGCCGACACAGGATCCGGAGCGCAGTGTGCCGTTTTCGACCCGCAACCTCGTGGCCTGCATGGAGGAGGGTGCGCGTCGCTTCGGCTGGCAGGGGCGGGATCCGGTGCCCGGCCGTACCCGGGAGGGCCGCAAGCTCATTGGCTACGGCATGGCGGCGGCGATCCGTCCGAACTATATAGGCGCGACGACGGCGCGGGTCGCGATCGACCGGGACGGCCAGGTCACGGCACGGCTCGACATGACAGATATCGGCACCGGCACCTATACGATCTTGACTCAGATCGTCGCGCAAAACCTTGGCTTGCCGCTCTCATCTGTCAAGGTGGAGCTTGGCGACAGCCTTTTCCCGCGCACCGCCGGCTCCGGCGGCTCCTGGGGTGCGACGAGTTCGGGTTCCGCGCTGCATCAGGCGTGCAGCATCCTCAAGCAGCGGATCCTGGAAGTGGCGCGGTCGAGCGAAGCTTCGCCGTTCCGTGGCGTCAATGTCAGCGAGGCGAACTTCGCCCACGGCGAAGTCAGGATCGGCGAGCGTTCGGCAAGGCTGAGCGATCTCATTCGCAATATTGCCCCGGACGGGTTCGAGGCCGAAGGCTCAGTTGCCGCCGCCAATGCCACCGAAACCTACAAGGCTTATTCCCAGCACTCACACGGCGCCCATTTCGCCGAGGTCGCGGTCGATTGCGATACCGGCGAAATCCGGATGCGTCGCTTTCTGGCAGTGATTGGCGCCGGCCGCATCCTCAACCCGAAAACCGCGCGCTCACAAATCATCGGCGGCATGAGCTGGGGCATCGGCGCCGCGCTGATGGAGGAGACGGTGCTCGATCGGCGCCACGGCCACTTCGTCAACCACGACCTTGCCGAGTATCACGTCCCGGTCAATGCCGATATCGGCGCGATGGAGGTCGTCTTCCTCGAGGAACACGATGACAAGGCCAATCCACTCGGCGCCAAGGGATTAGGCGAACTTGGCGTCTGCGGGGCGGGGGCTGCTGCCGCCAACGCCGTCTACAACGCCACCGGCGTCAGGGTGCGCGAATTTCCGATCACCCTTGACAAGGTGCTGCCTGGCTTGCCCTTGACCGCCATCTGATCCGGCAAGCACCAGGACGAAGGCGCCAACACGCTCGCCCTTGAGTCCGCGAAGGCTTTTGCTAACCTGACTGTCCCGCCAGCAAACCGCGAGGACATATGGAACAGGATAGCCAGACGCTTCACGGCGACGGCATCTCGGCGACTGTCGTCGGGCAGGGCGCCGAACTGGTCTCTCTGCGCGATGCCGACGGCACAGAGTTTCTATGGCAGGCCGGCCCGGAATGGCGGCGTCACTCGCCGGTGCTGTTCCCGATCGTCGGGCGGCTCAAGGGCGACCAGTTGCGCCATCGCGGCCGAACCTATCCGATGACGCAGCATGGGTTCGCGCGCGACAAGCCGTTTGCCTGGGCGCAGAGGCGGCCAGGGTCCTGCACGCTGGTTCTCACCGACGACGCCGATACCCGCGCACACTACCCATTCGCCTTTCGCCTGGCGGTGACCTACACGTTGGACCGCCGGCAGCTCGGCGTGACCTTCGACATCACCAACACTGGCGACGAGCCGCTGCCAGCGTCGATCGGGGCGCACCCGGCATTCAATTGGCCATTGCTGCCGGAGCTGGCCAAGACGGATTACCAGCTGGCCTTTGCCGAGGACGAGGGTGCGCCGATCCGCCGGCTGAAGGACGGTTTGCTGTTGCCGACGCCGCAGCCGACGCCTGTCGAGGGCAATATCCTCAAGCTCTCCGAACGGCTGTTCGATGAGGACGCGGTCATTCTCGATCGACCTGCCAGCACCAGCGTGCGCTACGCCTCCGAGCGTGGTCCGGCGATAGAGATGTCGTGGCAAGGGGTTCAGGAGTTGGGCATCTGGTCAAAGCCGAGTGGCGCGCCGTTCCTGTGCATCGAACCCTGGCACGGCATAGCAAGCCCGGTGGACTTCGACGGCGATTTTGTCGACAAGCCGGGACTGATGCGGATCGCGCCCGGTGGGAAGCGCGTGCTGAGCTATCAGATACGGCTGCTGTGACGTGCCGGCAGATCCAGCCACACCGGCGGTGCCCAATGCCTGACGACAGCCCCAGTTCGGCGGTGTTGGCAGCTTTTGCGCCGGCAGCTTTTCACCGATAGGAATTTTTTCTTGATTCCGTGACCTCAGCTATGGTACAAGTTTGCCTATGGTGCTGATTCGCGCCAGTGACCCGCCTTACAGGCGGGTTTTTCGTTTGATGCTCCGTCAGCCAACGCACCGGCGAAGGCTGCGAAGGAACCCGGTCACATTGAGGAGAAGGCGCGCGGCGGTCAGTGCCGACAGGACGAGAACGAATCCACTCGACTGCCCCCCGCCGGCGGAACCGGGTGCGGTTCACGTTGTTACTCCAGCGGGCGGTCGTTGGCCGTCGGATTGGAGTCATCATATCATGACCAATGGTCGTTCACCTGAAAACGTTCTGGTTACGCTTCCCACGATTGATGCAAAGGCCGCGCCGACACTCAACAACACCGAGGCCGAGGTGTTCTATTCGGAGGCGATCCGCGAACTCACCGGCACGGACATTCCTTTTCTTGTCGCTGGAACATACGCCTTAAGCGCCTACACGGGCGTCACCCGCCAGACCAAGGATCTCGATATCTTCTGTAAGGCGGGCGACTATGCGCGCATCCTCGCCCATTTCAAACAGCTTGGATATGCGGTCGAAATCGAAGACGATCGGTGGCTTGGAAAAGTGTTCAAGGGCACGCATTTCTTCGATGTCATTTTCGGCTCCGCCAATGGCATGATGCCTGTTGGCGATCTGTGGCTGGAACACGCCCGGCAGACCGAGCTGCTGGGCAACCGGGTGAGAATTATCGGGCCGACCGAGCTCGTCTGGTCCAAATGCTTCATCCAGGACAGGGGGCGTCACGACGGAGCCGATATCGCTCATACGATTCTCAAGGCGCATGACCAGATCGACTGGCACAGGCTGCTTTCCTATCTGGAGGTTCATTGGGAGGTGCTGCTGATGCACCTGCTCAATTTCAGGTGGATCTATCCGAGCGAGCGCGATCATGTTCCGGCTTGGCTGCTCGATGAACTGCTGGACCGCCTCGCCAAGCAGCGACAATTGCCGTCTCCTAGAATGAAGATCTGTCGCGGGCGCCTGCTTTCGCAAGTCGACTACGAAATCGATGTCAAGGAATGGGGCTTTGCCGGCGTCGGCGGCGCGGGAGAATTTCGCGATGGCTGAACGCACCAGGAAGGCCACGCCGGCGGACGGCAAACGCATGCTCAAGATTGCCGCGCTAGGCGACCTGCATGTCAGGGAAGATGGCCATGCCTCTTATCGCGACCTTTTCGGCGAGATATCGCGCGAAGCCGATGTACTCGTACTCGCGGGCGATCTCACCAATCTCGGTAAGCCTAGCGAGGCGGAGCTCCTCGCCGAGGATCTGCGCAATTGCTCGATCCCGGTGGTGGCCGTGCTCGGCAATCATGACTACGAGTCCGATGCGGCGGAAGATGTCACCAAGATCCTGCGCCAGGCGGATGTTCACCTCCTCGACGGGCAGGCGATCGAAATTGGGGAGGTCGGCTTTGTCGGTGTGAAGGGGTTCGTAGGCGGTTTCGGGTCGCGCATGCTTGGCTCCTTCGGCGAACCGGCGATCAAAGCGATGGTCGCGGAAAGCGTCAGCGAAGCAATGCGGCTCGAAAATGCGATGCGGCAGGTCCGCGCGAAACGCACGATCGTGGTCCTTCACTACGCGCCGGTCGTGGAGACCGTTGCAGGAGAGCCGCCGGAGATATTCCCGTTTCTGGGCTCTTCACGTCTAGCGGAGACGATCGATCGGTTCCAGGTCAGCGCCGTCGTGCATGGCCATGCGCATCGCGGCTCGTACAAAGGTCAAACGCCTGGCGGAGCCAAGGTCTACAACGTCGCCATGCATGTGGCCAAGCCGAGCGGCCGCCCCTATGCCTTGCTCGACATCTGATGCGCGTCGGCATGTAGCCTGACCAGGTTCAATCGACCTGGTTCAATTCGCTGCGTTGATCGACTTCGCCAGCTCTTCCAGCTTCTTGGGGTCGTTGCCGTGGCGACGCACCAGTTCGCGGGCTTGCTTGGAGGGCAAATCGGTTGCGACGGCAAGCTGCCGCACCTGGAGATCGTCGATGGCAACCTGCGGCAAGGTGTTTTCGAAATCTGCTGCCTTGTCCTTCATGGCGGTTCTCCTCGCTGTCTTTCCAAGACAACGGCTTGAGAATCGGACCGGTTCCGAAAGATATGCAAAACCCGAAGGCCAAGGCCTCGTCGCGACCACCAGCATGTGCGATTCCACTGCGCAATGATCAGAGCGGTAAGGGGTTTAGCCAGGAACCATGGCGTGGTGGATGAGTTGTCCAGGCTGAACGGAGATGACCTCGATGCCCCAGCCAAGAGAACCCGATCCAAATCGCGATGTACCCATGCCGGCTCCGACGTGGAAGCCTGAGCCGATCGAGGAGCCTGAACCCGAAGGGCTGCCGGACGAAACTCCGCTGCCCAATCCGGACGAGAATGAAGAGCCTCCAGTCCAGGCGACATCTGTTCGCAAGCGCGAGACCGCAAGTCGAAGCAAGCGGACAATTGACGACAACCGCGTTCGTCTCGTACTCGGCGTCTAGGAGCCCGAAAAGAAGCAAGACCAGGCACGCAGCCGTGGTGACGCTTCAAAGCTCGGCTGATTCTTCCAAGGGGAAATTCAATGCCTGAGATCCGTTCTCCTCGTCTCGCTGTTCTTATTGATGCCGACAACGCGTCGTCCAAGATCGCTGATGGCCTGTTCGAAGAGATCGCCAAGCTCGGCGAGGCAAGTGTCCGCCGCATTTACGGCGACTTCTCCGGCGTCCGCTCCAAAGGCTGGGCCGACATCCTCTCGAAGCATGCCATCATCCCACAACAACAGTTTGCCTACACGACGGGGAAGAATGCGTCGGACATCACCCTGGTGATCGATGCAATGGACCTGCTTCACAGCGGCCGCTTCGACGGTTTCTGCCTGGTTTCGTCGGACAGCGATTTCACTCGTCTCGCGGCACGTATCCGCGAGCAGGGGATCGATGTATTTGGCTTCGGCGAACAGAAGACCCCGGAGAGTTTTCGCCAGGCTTGCCGCAAATTCGTCTACACGGAGAACCTGCTTGCAACGACGCAGACAAATAGTGAGGACACAAGCCGGGCCACAAACCCGCTTCAGTCTCCCAGCGCCGCCACGCCAATCATTTCGAAAGTCATCGCGCAGATGGAGAGCGAGGACGGTTGGGTCCCACTCGGTGCTGTCGGCACTCAACTCGCCAACCTGGCGTCGGACTTTGATCCGCGGACCTTTGGGTTCCGGAAACTAAGTGATCTCGTGCGGAAAACGAATTCTTTCGAGATTGACCATCCCGAAGGTGGATCGTTGCGAATCCGCATTAAGCCGGCGGCAGCCAGGCAAGCGAGGTCGAAAGCTCGCCGATGAGCGGGTGTCGAGGTAAAGGCCTCTCTATCATGCTGGGAGCGCTTTCGCCTTCAGTCCCTGTCGGACAGCACCGCGACGCCGAAGAGCGCCGCCTTCTTGGTGATCAGTCCTTCCAGGTCCGCGTCCGACCGCTCCGTCCCCGTGCGTTCTCGCAGCGCGGCGATTGCTGCCTTCATCGATAGCAACGCGTTGCATCGCTCGTTCAGCAGTTCGTCGACAGCGGCGGCCACATCGCACGTCTCAACATGCGGCAACATTGAACTGGCTCCTTTCCTATCGGACGGCACGCCTGCTGTCGCGAGGAACGGCGGGCTTGCCGTCAGTCAATAACCTTCACAATCTTGCGTGTGCCCGGGTCGACCAGCACTGTGTGATTGCCGACGACGACATATTTGTATTTGACATCGGGAACATCGATCGACCGAAGTTCGACCGTGTCGGGCAAAGCGGAACCGACACTGAGTTCCACCCCAAGAAGATTGATCGATGCCAGCGGATGCTTGTGCACATATTCGCGGATGACCGTCTGCTGTTCGGGCGTGACAATCACCTCGTCCGCGGTGGCCACGCCGATGCCGGCGAGCAGAATAAGCCCGGTGGCGGCAGGAATCAGATGACTTCTCATCGTCTTCTCCTATTCCTGGAAGGGGAGATCCGCCTTTCACTGCTTCGCAAACGGCGAACCCGTCTTTCTAACGTTCACCGAGACCCCTTGTTCCGTGAGCGACGACTAATTGATCGTGCTGTTGAGGTACCGTAGCGGCCGATCAGCAGCCGCCATGAATCGCTCTGTGACGCGTGAAATTCGCGTGACCAAACGGCGCGGCGGCGTCGGATTCGCACACTGGGATTCTGGGGCGGGATTCTGGGGCGGTATTCAGGCTAGCCGTCGGCGAGCCAATCTTGGAGGCTGCGGGCGAAGCTTCGCGGCGCGACGAGATCGCACGAGGTCTCACTGGTGCGAATCAGGAGTACCGGCACATGGTGGAAGGAAGTCTGCACGGCCCGGCCCGGAGCGGTGGTCGGCGCGTGCCAGTCGACGGCTATGCAGGTTGAGAGAACGCTCGCGATGTCGGCCCCCGCTAGGCTGAAACGCACGCGGCCTTCGCCAAGGCAAACCGAACAGCCGAGATCCGGATCGATGGCAAGGGACGGCGCTTGCGTCCCGTCGTCGAGCGCCAGCCAGAGACGGCGCGGTGCAATGCGAATGACAAGAAGGTTCTTGTGACGAACCGTCTCTCCGACCGAGGCGGGAAATCTCGTGCCGAGCGACGCCGAGAGGCTTGATTCGAATTGCCTCAGCGTTCCGTCCCATGCTTCGACCTGGATGAGCGGGCAATCGGCCACGGACAGGCTGAGATTCGGGCTAGCCATGCAGCCGTTCTCCTTGCGGATCGAGGAATACCGGCGAGACGATGCGGGCACGCACCGTTTCGGCTTTCATGGGATAGACGGCCACGACCTCGCTTCCCTCCGTCGCGACATCGCCGGCAAGCAGTGCCAGCCCGACATAGTGGCCGCGTTCGGGGCTGAAGGTGACGGAGGTGATGCGCCCGCGTCCGTGGCCGTGAGCTTTCTCGCCTGGCAGGAACAGGATGGCGCCACCGCGCAGGCGCTTTCCGTCCTCGATGCATTCCAGACTGACCAGGCGTTGCCGGTCAGGCGCCAGCAGGGCAGGGCGCCGCCGCAGCGCATCGCCGACAAAGCTGCTGCGCTTGCCGACGATACGGCCAAGGCCGAGATCGTCGAGCGTCGTGCGCCCATCGATTTCAGGCCCTGCGACATGGCCTTTCTCGACACGCAGCGCACCAAGCGCCTCGACGCCGTAGGGCTTCAGGTCGAACGGCCTGCCGGCTTCGAGCAAGCGGCTCCAGAGCCGTTCACCGGCAGTTGCGCCGACATAGATTTCATAGGCCCGCTCGCCGGAATAGCTGAGGCGCAGGATGCGCAGCGCGCGGCCTTCCCATTGGCTTTCGTGCAACCCCATATGCGGCAGCGCTTCGTTGGAAACGTCGAGCGACGGAAATGCCGCCGCCAGGATCGCACGGCTCTTCGGTCCGGCGACCGACATCGCAGCCCATTCATCGCTCACCGAGGTGACGGCGACGCGCAGTTCCGGCCATGCCGTATCGAGCAGGAATTCCAGCCGCGACAGCACGTCGGCGGCCTTGGCCGTCGACGTGGTCATGAAGAACCGGCATTCCGCAAGCCGCGTCGTGGTGCCGTCGTCGAAGACGATGCCGTCGTCGCGCAGCATGACGCCGTAGCGGGCACGGCCGACTTGCAGCTTGGCGAAGCCGTTGGCGTAGACCCGGTCGAGGAACATGGCGGCGTCCGGACCTTGGACGTCGATCTTGCCGAGGGTGGAGATGTCCATCAGGCCAGCGGCCTGTCGCACATTTCGCATTTCGGCGACGTAGGCTTCATTCACATTGGCTCCGGACTGCCTGTAAAACCAGGGCCGCATCCAGAGGCCGACTTCCAGCATGTCGGCCCCGTTCGCCAGATGCCAGTCGTGCATCGGCGTGCGGCGGAATGGCTTGAAATGATGGCCGGTGGCGCGGCCTGCAAGGGCACCGATGGCGACCGGCGTGAAGGGCGGGCGGAAGGTCGTGGTGCCGGTCTCGGGAACCGTTGTGCCACGCAGGGCGGCCATGGCCGAAAGGGCCGGGAAATTGCTGGTCTTGCCCTGGTCGGTGCCCATGCCGAGCGTTGTGTAGCGTTTCAGGTGCTCAACCGCCTCATAGCCTTCGCGATGGGCGAGTTCGATGTCCTTTGTCGTCACGTCCATCTGGAAATCGACAAAGGCTTTTCCGCCTTGGGCGGACGGGATTTCGCGAAGCATGGTCGTAATGGTCTCGCCCAGGTCGAGCTTTGAAGGAGCTGATACAGGCGCCGACTTGCCACAGAAGGATGCAGCTTCAACGCCGGCACGATGACCGTCCTCGATGGCATCGGCGGTCGCATAGTTTCCCATCATTGCGCCGGCGCCGAAACGGTCGGCTGGAAAGGTGCCTGGCACGAAGCCGTCGATGTCCTCGCGATATCGAGGCTTGACGCCCAGATGCGAAGTGAGGTGCACGGTCGGCGACCAGCCGCCGGACACGCAGACCAGATCGCAGGCGGCCTCGGATTGGCCGTCCGGTCCGGCGAGTGTCGCGCCCCTGACGGCACGGCCGCCATGCAGGTCGACAATGCGCGTTGCGGCCCGCACTGTGACGCCGATGCGTGCGGCTTCCGCTACAAGCGCCGTTGGCGGTACGGCGCGCAGATCGGCCACCGTTACCTCTGCGCCGGCTGCTGCGTAGTCGAAGGCGGTGCGCCAGGCGCTGTCATTGACAGCAGTGACGATGACTTTCCTGCCCGGCAGAACGGCGAAGCGGTTGAGGTAGGTCCGGGCGGCCGAGGCAAGCATCACGCCGGGCCGGTCGTTGTTCGCAAACACCATTGGACGCTCCATGGCGCCGGTTGCGAAAATGATCGAGCGGGCGCGAAGCAAAGTGATTGTTTGCCGAGCTTTGCCGGTTCGCGGCGGGTCGACTTGGTCGCGTTGTTCGACCAGGCCTATGACATTGCCGTCATAGACGCCGAAAGCGCTGGTCCGCTTCATCAGCGTGACGGTTTTGAAGCTGTTCAGTTCGGATTCGACATGGCTCAACCATGAGGCCGCCGTGCCGTCCGACCGTTCCGCCAGGAGCTGGCCGCCGAGCAGGAAATCCTGTTCGATCAGCGCCACTCGCGCGCCGGCGGCGGCGGCAGCCCGCGCCGCCGACAACCCAGCCGGACCGCCACCGACAATTGCGACATCGGCAAAGGCATGACGGACGACGTAGCGATCGGGATCCGGCTCGGTGCCGGCTCTGCCGAGGCCGGCAGCCTTGCGGATGAAGTGCTCGTAGACCTTCCAGGCGCGCCGCGTCGGACCCATGAAGGTCTTGTAATAGAAGCCGGCAGAAAGAAACGGCGCGAACAAGCCATTGACGCTTTGCACGTCGAACGCGAGCGACGGCCAGCGGTTCTGGCTTTCGGCGACCATGCCGTCGTCAAGTTCCAGCGTCGTCGCCGGCAGGTTCGGCTCGCGCCGGCCAGCTGTCCCGAGCGTGACCAGTGCGTTCGGCTCCTCCGGTCCGGCGGAAAGAATGCCGCGCGGACGATGATATTTGAAGCTGCGTCCGACCAGGGTGACGCCGTTGGCGAGCAGCGCGGATGCGAGGGTGTCACCACGATATCCGGTCATCTTTCGGCCGTCGAAGCTGAATTCGACGGGATAAGAGCGGTCGATGCGACCGCCGCCCGCTAGCCGCTCGTTCTGGACGTTCATGCTTGCGATGTCCTGGCGAAGGTGACCGAAGAAACGACGTGATTGCGCGTGTCGCGCTCGACCACCAGCCACTGGCGGCAGCCGATCACGTGCTGCCAGAACTCGCGGTGGAGCCCTGCAGAGTTTTTCCGGACATAGACATAGGCGTACCAGGCCTCCGGATCGGGGTCATCATGGGGCGGACGCCTGACGGAAGCATCGCCGCCATAGCGGAACTCGTCATGGTCACGCGGACCGCAGCAGGGGCATTCGATGCGCAGCATTTTCTTCCCGCCTTCTATTGCAGCCAGGCGGAGGGGCCGACGCCGGCTTCGTCCAGCGTATGGCCGGTCCGGAAACGGTCGAGTCCGTAGGCCGCGATCAACGGATGCGGCTTGCCGGTGGCGATCGTGTGGGCGAAGCACCAGCCGGAAGCCGGCGTCGCCTTGAAGCCGCCATAGCACCAGCCACCGTTGAGATAGAGGCCGTCGATCGGCGTCGGGCAGATGATCGGACTGGCGTCCGGCGTCATGTCCATCACGCCGCCCCAATGCCGGAGCAGACGGATGCGCGAGATGCACGGCATCAAGGCGATCGCCGCCTCCGCCACTTCGCGCACGACGCCGAGATTGCCGCGCTGGGCGTAGGAATTGTAGCCGTCGAGATTGCCGCCAAAGACCAGCCCGCCCTTATCCGACTGGCTGACATAGAAATGATCGGCGCCGTAGGCGACGACATGGTCGACCAGCGGCTTCAGCGGTTCGGTGACGAAGGCCTGCAAGACATGGCTTTCGATCGGCAGTTCAAGGCCGGCCTCGGCGCCGAGCACGGAAGTATGACCGGCGACGGCAAGCCCGACCTTGGCGGCGCCGATCCGGCCTTTCGTCGTTTCGACGCCGACGATCCGTTCGCCATCGCGAATGAAGCCCGTCACCTCGCAGTTCTGGATGATGTCTACGCCATGGCCATCGGCGGCGCGCGCATAGCCCCAGGCGACGGCGTCGTGCCGCGCCGTGCCCGCACGGCCCTGGAAGATGGCGCCATGGATCGGAAAGCGGGCCGTGTCGGAGAAATCGAGATAAGGCACCAGGCGGCGTACGTCCTCACGATCGAGGATGTCGGCGTCGATGCCGTTCAGCCGCATGATGTTGGCGCGGTGGCCGAAGCCGTCGAGCTGATCGGCCGAATGCGCGGTGACGATCTGGCCGCGCTGCGAAAACATGACGTTGAAGTTCAGTGCCCGCGACATGCCTTCCCAGAGCTTCATCGAGAATTCGTAGAACTGGGTGTTGCCGTCGAGCAGGTAGTTGGAGCGGATGACGGTGGTGTTGCGGCCGACATTGCCACCGCCGATGTAGCCTTTCTCAAGCACGGCAACATTGCGAATACCGTGGTTCTCGGCGAGGTAGAATGCGGTGGCGAGGCCGTGGCCGCCGCCGCCGATGACGATCACATCGTAAGACGATTTGGGCTCCGCTGCCCGCCAGGCGCGCTGCCAGTTCTTCTGGCCAGACAGCGCATTGCGGAAAATCGAGAATGCCGAGTAGTGCGCCATGCGTGCGGGCCTATCGAACAATCGGGCCAGTCGGCGTGCGGGTCAGCACTTCGGCACCCTCATCGGTCAACAGCACGGTATTGGAGACGAAGTCATCGCCACGACCGGTGCCCATCAGCCACGACAGGATGTGGAAGCTCATCCCGGTCTCGATCTCGAGATCGGAATCATGCCGGAGCCCGGTCACCGAATTGCCGCCGGTCCATGATGGCGGTTGACCGGCGCCGACAAGATAGCCGCAGTGATGGCGGCGATAGTGGGCAAGGCCGGCCTCGTCGGCGACGGCCTGCCAGGCGGCGTAGACATCGCGCGCCTTGGCCGCGGGGCGCAGCGCTCTGACCACCGCGTCGAATGCCTTGGCGGTCACTTCAGCCATTGCGGCGTCTTCGTCGCTGATGTGGCCGATGCGAACGAGCCGGCCGAGCGGGGCGTGGTAGCGCGAGATGCAGCCGGACAATTCGACGAAGACCGGCTCGCCCTTGCGATAGATCCCGTTGCCCCAGGTCGTATGCTCCTCGCCAAGCCGCGCGGCCGGGCGGATAAACGGGCCGAAGCCCGGCGCATGGCCACCGGCGCGGATCATCGCCGAAACACATTGGGCGGCGACCTCCTGCTCGGTGGCGCCATCCGAGATCGCCGCGATCGCCGCGCCGGCGGCGGCGTCGGTCACCTTTGCGGCCTGCCGCATCAGTGCCTGTTCCTCGGCGCTCTTCACCCGCCGCATCCTGTCGACCAGACCGGAGACGTCGCTCCATCTGGCATCCACCTGCGTCTGCAGCGCCACGGCAAGCCCGTGGCTGAGGCCTGCGGTCCAGTATTCGAGACCGATCCGCTTGCGGGACAGACCGAGTTCCGCCAGCACCCGCGCCGCAAGGTCGGCCGCCGTTTCGCTGTCGGAATGGCCGCGGAAATCCGCTGCCGCCACCTGTTTTTCGATGGTCACCCTTTCCATCGAACGGGTAACCAGGACGGGTTTTCCTTCGAGCGGAACGATCAGCAGGTGAGGGGCAAAATAGCCCCAGTGATCGAGGCCGGTGAGATAGAAGACGTTCTCCGGCGACGCGAAGACGGCCGCGTCGAGTTCGCGCTCGGCCAGTGCCGTGCGGATCCTTGCAAGGCGGCCGGCGATTTCGGCTTCGGAAAAGGGATTGCGGTCCATTGGATATCCTCGAATTGCCAGTTCTTGCGCCGGTTGTCAGTCGATGACGATAAGTTCGCGCGCCACGTCGCAAAGGCGTTCCCCGCCGCGATCCGCGACGACGAAGGATTCCGAGATGGCGATGCCGAAATCGTCGAGCCAAACGCCGGCCATGAAATGGAAGCACATTCCGGATTGCATTTCGGTGGTGTCGCCAGGACGAAGGCTTGCGGTGCGTTCGCCCCAATCCGGCGGGTATGCCAGCCCGACCGGATAGCCGACGCGGCTTTCCTTCTTCAGCCCGTTCTTGCGCAAGACAGCCTGCCACGCCGCTTCCACTTCCTCGGCGGTGTTGCCGGGCCGGGCCTTTTCGAGACCGGCGTCGACGCCCTCGACGATTGCCCTGGCGATATCGATGATAGCCGCCGGCGGCTTGCCGAAATGCACGGTGCGCGTTAGCGCCGCGTGATAGCGGCGGCGCACGCCGGCAATCTCCAGGATCGCAAGCCCATCGTCCGGCAGCGGCGCGTCGGACCAGGTTAGATGCGGGGTGCTGGTGCCCTCGCCAACGGGCATCAGCGGACAGATCGCGGCATAGTCGCCGCCCGCTCCGGGCACGCCCATGATCTGCGCATGATAGATTTCGGCGATGACGTGGTTCTGGGGCACGCCGGGCCGCATCTTGTCGATGGCGCGGTTCATGGCATGCGTGCAGATCGCGCCCGCCTCGCGGATCAGCGCCAGCTCCGCTTCGGATTTGACCAGCCGTGCCCAGTTCACGAGATCAAGGTTGTTGGCGAAGTGCGCGTCGGGCAACCCCTGGGTGAGATGGGCGTGGCAGCGCGCGGTGTAGTAATGCGCGTCCATCTCGACACCGATGCGAGCGGTTCCCCAGCCGCGCGAGTGGATCAGCTGGGCGAGCTCGTCATAGGGATGTTCGACGGGCTGCTGCACCAGCCGTTCCGAGAACGGCACGATGTTTTTCTCCGGTAGGCCAGTGGTCAGGCGCGCGCTGCGGGCATCTTGGGCCCTGCCGAACCAGATCGGCCGGTCCTCCTCCAGATGGACGAGCACGCACTGCGGAACATAAAACGACCATCCGTCATAGCCGGTCAGCCAGCACATGTTGGCGGGATCCTGACAGACGATGAGGTCGAAGCCGGCCTGTTCCATGCGTGCCTTCACGCCAGCCAGGCGCTGCGCATATTCCGCCTGCGTAAATGCCCCGAAATGGTTCGCGCTCGTCACCTGGATGTCCAGCCTTCTGGATATGATCCGCCCTTGGACGGGAAAATCGCTTAAATTGTGCACAACTGGATGGCTACGTGTCGTTCTGCTGTCTAATTTTCAAAGGTTTCTGCGTCTTGGCTTGCACAATGTCTAGGGCAGTTGTATACGTCTGGTCAAGCGCGTTTCAACCTCGAAGAAGGCCGCGACGCTGGGAACCATCATCAGTTGTTCAATGGGAGAAAAGCATGTTCAAATCATCGATCTCGCGCCGTATCGTCGTGAAGGCGGCGGCCTGTCTTGCTCTCGCCGCCACGTCACTGACGTCGCTGCCCGCTCACGCGGAAACCACCCTGGAGCGGGCCAAGAAGGACGGCTATATCCGCGTCGGCTTCGCCAATGAGGCGCCGTTCGGCTATGCCACGCCAGATGGTAAGCTGACTGGCGAGGCGCCCGAAGTCGCCAAGGCGGTGCTCGCCAAGATGGGCATCAAGCAGGTCGACGGCGTGCTGACCGAGTTCGGCTCGCTCATTCCTGGTCTCAAGGCCGGGCGCTTCGACATCATCGCCGCCGGCATGTTCATCACTCCCAAGCGCTGCGCCGAGATCAACTACTCCGAGCCTTCTTACGGCATCGGCGAGGCCTTGCTGGTGGCAAAGGGCAATCCGAAGGCTGTGAAGGACTTTTCGAGCTTCAAGGACAATCCCGATCTCAAGCTCGCCGTGATGGCCGGCGCGGTCGAGGGCGGCTTTGCCAAGGATGCCGGTGTCGCGGCAGGGCAGATCGTTTCCCTGCCTGACCAGTCCAGCCTCGTCGCCGCCGTCCAGTCGGGCCGTGCCGACGCCGCTGCGCTAACCGCCCTGTCTATCGCCGACATGGCCAAGAAGGCCGACGGCGTGGAATCGACGAAACCATTCGGCGAAGTTGCCGGCAAGTCGGTGAAGGGCCACGGTGGCTTCGGCTTCCGCAAGGAAGACACCGATCTGCAACAGGCGTTCAACGCCGAGCTGAAGAAATTCCTTGGCTCGCCGGAGCATATCGCACTCGTCGAGCCGCTCGGCTTCGGCAAGGACTACCTGCCGAACAAGACCACCGCCGAGCTCTGCGCCGGCAAATAAGGTCCCAACTGCTGGGCGGCGCGAAGGCGCCGCCTCTTTTTCGGAGAGGCAGATGGGAATTGGCACGCTTGTAGCGATGCTGGCGATTGCACTCGCGGTCATCGGCATCCTGGCGACACAGCAGGCCTACAGCCTGTTTCTACCCGGTTTGCTGCAGGGCGCGGTCTTGACGATCGAGATCGCCATCCTTGGCAGCCTGCTCGCGATCATCATGGGCGTGCTTGCCGCGCTCGCCCGGCTCTATGGTCCGGCGCCGCTCAGATGGCTGGCAACGGTCTATGTCGAGATATTCCGCGGCACCTCGGCGCTGGTGCAACTGTTCTGGCTGTTTTTCGTGCTGCCGCAATTCGGCGTTTCGCTCGACCCATTCCCGGTCGCCGTCCTGGCGCTCGGGCTGAACGTCGGCGCCTACGGATCGGAGGTCGTACGCGGCGCGATCCTGTCTGTCGCCCGCGGCCAGTGGGAGGGATGCACTGCGTTGAATATGAGCCGAGCCCAGATGCTGCGGCGAGTGATCCTGCCGCAAGCCTTTGTCGCCATGATCCCACCCTGGGGCAATCTGTTCATCGAGCTTCTCAAATCGACGTCGCTGGTCTCGCTGATCACGCTCTCGGATCTCGCCTTCAAGGCGCAGCAGATGAACCAGAATACGTTCAAGACCATTCCGATCTTCACCCTCGTCCTGCTCATGTATCTCGTCATGTCGCTGGTCCTCACCATCGGCATGCGGCTGCTCGAAAGGCGGGCGTCGGCTGGTCTGGCGCGGGGGAAGGCAGCATGATCTGGGACTGGAATTTCACCCTCGAAATCCTGCCGGTGCTGGCGCACGCGGCAATCGTCTCGATCGAGGCGACGCTGATCGGCTTCGTGCTTGCCGCCACGCTCGGCCTGGTGCTGGCGGTCGTGCGCATCGCCGTACCGCGGACGGGCTGGACGATCTCGGTTCTGGTTGAGCTGATCCGCTCGACCCCACTGCTCATCCAGATATTTTTTATCTACTTCGTCTTCCCGAAATTTGGCCTCGTGCTCGACGCCTTCACCGCCGGCGTGCTTGCCATCGGCATCCACTACGCAGCCTATTGTTCCGAGGTCTATCGCGCCGGTTTCGACAACATCCATCGCGGTCAATGGGAAGCCTCGATCGCGCTCAATCTGTCGGCCTGGACGACGTTTCGCGACATCATCATCCCGCAGGCGGTTCCACCGATCGTTCCGGCACTCGGCAACTATCTCGTCGCCTTGTTCAAGGAGACGCCCTTGCTTTCCGCGATCGCCGTGATGGAGCTGATGCAGACGGCCAAGATCATCGGCTCGGAAACATTTCGCTACACCGAGCCGATCACGCTGGTCGGCCTGTTCTTCCTTGCCATGAGCCTGGTTTCGGCCGCGCTGATCCGGACTCTCGAACGCTTGCTCAATCAGAGGACCATGCGATGACGGAACAACCGATGGTCCGTTTTGACAATGTGTCGAAACGCTATGGCGCGCTGACCGTCCTCGATGGGCTCAATCTCGAAATCGCGCGCGGTGAAAAAGTCTCCATCATCGGCCCTTCCGGCTCTGGCAAGACGACGGTGCTGCGCATGCTGATGACGCTGGAAACAATCAATGACGGCGTCATATGGGTCGAAGGCGAGCCGCTGACCCATATGAAGAAGAACGGCATGCTCGTTCCCGCCGACCTTGCGCATATTCGCCGCATCAGGGCGAAGATCGGCATGGTGTTCCAATCCTTCAACCTGTTCCCGCACATGACGGCGATGGCGAACTGCATCGAGGCGCCGATGACGGTGCTTGGCATGAAACGCGCGGATGCAGAGGCGCGAGCAGCCGAATTGCTGGAACTGGTGGGGCTGGCTCAGAAGAAGGATCATTACCCGTCGCAGCTGTCCGGTGGCCAGCAGCAACGCGTCGCTATCGCCAGGGCACTGGCCATGCGACCCAAGATCATGCTGTTCGACGAGGTGACGTCGGCGCTCGACCCGGAGCTTGTCGGCGAAGTGCTGCAGGTGATAAGGCAGATCGGGCGCGAGCATGATCTGACCATGCTGATGGTGACCCATCAGATGGGCTTCGCCAAGGAGTTTTCCGATCGCGTTTGCTTCTTCTACCAAGGCAAGATTTGTGAGCAGGGGCCGGCAAACGAACTGTTCGGGGCGCCCAAAAATGAGCGGACACGGCAGTTTCTGCATGCTGTCCTGGAGGCTGGATGACGCTTGAAACGGGTGCAGCGCCCACAGCCGTGACCCCGCGCCCGCTCTCGGCCCGGGAGCGGTTCGAGCGCATCTACCGGATCTTGCGCGACCGCATCTGCCTGCTGGACTATGCTCCGGGAAGCCATCTCTCCGAGGAAGAACTCGCCCAGGAGTTCGAGATCAGCCGGACACCGGTTCGGCGCGTGCTGGCGCGCCTCGAATCCGAAGGTCTTGTTCAATCCGTCCACGGCGTCGGCACGATCGTCACGGACGTCGACATCGAGGAACTCCAACAGGTCTATCATCTGAGGCTGGAGCTGGCGCTCCTGGTCGGCAAGCTTTCGCCGATCCCGCGCACGGCGGAGGACCTCGATCGGATAAGAGCGCTTATCGCGCGCTGTGACTCCGATATCCTCAACCCCGACCAGCGCGCTTTCTTGCGCCTTAACATGGATTTCTTCCATGAACTCACCGCGATGACCGGCAACCAGCCGCTGCGCGAGATCAGCGAGCGCCTGTATTTCCAAGTCGCGCGGGTCGTCCTGAAGATGATGCCGCAATTGGGCCTTGTCGAAGAATTCACCGCCTTCCGCCGGGAGATGGAGGAAGTCCTTGCCGCTGCGGAGATCGGAGACTGGGAATCGATCGGCCACATCAGGCGCGCCCACATCTCGATGAGCTTTCGCCGCATGATGCGTCACGCCGATGAGGCCACCGATTTCGACAATGGCATGTGATCTGCGGCATGTGATCTGCGCACCGGTCAGCGGTCGATCTCGCCGAACACGATATCGAGTGAGCCGATGATTGCAGCGACATCGGCGATCATATGCCCTCGGGATAGGAAATCCATCGCCTGCAGATGGGCGAAGGAAGGCGCGCGTATCTTGCATCGATAGGGAACGTTGCTTCCGTTCGAAACCAGATAGACGCCGAACTCGCCCTTCGGAGCCTCGACCGCCGCATAGACCTCGCCGGCGGGCACACGATGCCCTTCCGTGTAGAGTTTGAAATGCTGGATGGTTGCTTCCATCGAACGTTTCATCTTGGCACGCGGCGGCGGCGTGATCTTGTGGTTGGGAATCGCTACCGGCCCCCGGCCTTGCGGCGAGCGCAACTTTTCCAGGCATTGCCTCATGATCCGGACCGACTGGCGCATTTCCTCCATCCGAACCAGGTACCGATCATAACAGTCTCCATTTTTTCCGACCGGTATGTCGAAATCCATCTCGGGATAACATTCGTATGGCTGTGCCTTGCGCAGGTCCCATGCCGCTCCCGATCCGCGTACCATCACGCCGGAGAAGCCCCACGCCCAGGCGTCATCGAGCCCAATCGCGCCGACATCGACATTGCGTTGCTTGAAAATGCGGCTGTTGGTGAGCAGGTCGTCGAGATTGTCGCAGACCTTCAGGAACGGGTCACAGAAATTCCAGATATCATCGAGAAGCTCGGAAGGCAGGTCCTGGTGCACGCCGCCGATCCTGAAATAATTCGCATGCATGCGGGCGCCCGAGGCGCGCTCGTAGAAGACCATCAACTTCTCACGCTCTGCGAAACCCCAAAGCGGCGGGGTCAGTGCGCCGATGTCCATGGCCTGGGTCGTGACATTGAGGAGATGCGACAGAAGCCGGCCGATTTCGCAGAAAAGGACACGGATAAGTTGCCCACGCCTTGGCACCGATATTTCCAGCAATTTCTCGGCGGCGAGGCAGAAGGCATGCTCCTGATTCATCGGTGCGACATAGTCTAGCCGGTCGAAATAGGGCAGGGCCTGCAGATAGTTCTTGTACTCTATGAGTTTTTCGGTGCCGCGATGGAGCAGGCCGATATGCGGATCGGCTCGGTCGACGATCTCACCATCCAGTTCCAGCACCAACCGCAGGACCCCGTGGGCCGACGGATGCTGCGGTCCGAAATTGATGGTGAAGTTGCGAACAGCGGCTTCGGCCATGGCGGCTCTCCGCGACATCTGCGTTTCGTTGCATCACGGCGGAGCCGAATGTTCGGACGGCCGATCAAGTTGTCGTTTGGATGATCAGCGTCAACGTGCCATCACCATCGATGTTGGCGGCCACGACCTGTGAAGAGTTGAGCCCGTTGGCCCTCAGCGCCAATGTTGCCTGAGGCGATGCATCGATGGAGTTCTGCAGACGCAGCAGATCTTCCGCACTGGTCTGGGTAATCACGGCTTCTGCCTGTGCCTTGATTTCCGCAGGTAGATCCTCGACGGCGACGATGGCGACATCAGTGAAATTCTCACCAGGAGCCCCTTGCCGGGGCGGTATCGGCTCGGGCTGGGGTTCCATCGGTGTCATCTGTGGACCCGGCGGGTCGATGGTTTGCCCATAGAGAGGCTGCATGATGACCGCTCCCGAAAGCGCGGCAACTATCGTCAACATTCGCATGGTCGTTCCCTTGCATTCTCCGCAGGACGATTGGAGACACAACCTTTATGCCGAATGATGGTTCCGTGGGTCGGCCGCATTGGGCCAATTTCAATTGTTGTCGCATATCGGCTCAGCGGGTTTTGTACGAATCATACCATCAATTGATCTCCATCTCGGACAGGCTCAAAATGAAAGCTAACGTGGCCATGGGGAGGAGCCGCATGAGTATGGCTAGGGGAGCAATAAGGCCCGTCGGTACCGCGAGGGAATTTCTGGCGTTGGAGCTTGGAAGCGCGCGATACGGCGATATCGTCTCGGTCAAAGCGGTGATCGAGGCAATTCGCAGGGACGCGCCTTACATGCGGGATACGGATAACGAATTGATGGAGGAGATCGTCGACCTGACGCGGAAGTTGGGGTTGGCCGTCCTTTTTGATTCCCGCGAATAGGGCCGACAATTTCACGCCCATAGCTGAATTCTCTACGACTTCCTTCTCTCTGCGGGAGCAAGTCTGCGCCAGCTATCGATGAACTCACAGGGCGGTCTGCGCCACTTCGTACGAAACCGACAATTGGCTCCTGAGTGAAAATGCGCAATCATTGCGAAATGGGACGCCGATTGGACGACAAACTTGATTGCAAGGCTTGCGGGACGATCCAGATGGACATTCCCGACAACCCCAAGGAGTCGACGCCAATCTATTGCAGCAATTGCGGTGCCTTCCTCGGCGAATGGGGTGAATTGCAGGACGATTTCTATCGCCAGGCTCGCGGCATCGAAGCATTCGACTTGCGCGACGGGAACATTATCAAGAAGTAGGACGCGACAATTGCAACGTCCGAACGGCTGCGGGAGGTTGCAATGTCTGTATGGGATCGCTCCTCTGTCGGCCGAGCGCACCTGTTCGGCCATGGCCTCGGTGCCGGCTAGCTGACATCGATGATGACCATCAGTCCGCCACCGCCCTTTTCCTCGACATTGTTGTTCGTCGTGTGATGCGGAATGTGGCAGTGGATCAGCCATTTGCCGGGCCGCTGTGCTTTCCAGACGACGTCATAGCGCTGCCCCGGCCCAACATTGATCGTGTCGGCCAGGAAGCGTGCCGAAGGGGCAAGTGTCTCGCCGTCACGGGCGGCGACCTCGAACGGTCCGCCATGGATATGCATCGGATGGATAAAGCCATTGTTGGTGCCGATGAAACGCACCTTCAGCGTTTCGCCGACCTTCATATGGATCGTATCGGTTGAAGGATACGCTTTGCCGTTGATGGTGAAGAAGTTCGGCATGCCGCCTTCCATCGGCATCGCCGGGTAGGTCAGGCCATCGCGTACCAGCATTCCTGGAGCTCGATCACATAGTCGTGGTCGGCCTGGACCTCATCGAAATGAATTCGGGCAGGAAGCTTTTGCGCACGTTTTCCCAATAGCTGCCGCCCATCATCGACTTCATGAACAGCGACCGGAAGATGAACAGACCGAAGGCGAAGCCGGAAACATATTCGACGATGAGGTCGAGCCACATGGGAAGGCCGAGCGTCGCCGTGATGACGGCGGCGAGGATGATGCCTGTAGCATCTCCGGCAACGCAGTGAATGGTCGAGCCGATGCCCTGCTTCCACAGCGGCTTGGTGAAGTCCTCGTGCTCGCCCGGTCGCGGCTCCTTGTCGGCCAAAACATAGAGCAGCGGGCCGACGGGCCCCATATAGAGGGTGACCAGGATGAACCCCCATTTCATCACCACCGGTCCGGGATTGTTGCGGTGCTGATCGATCCCGACATAGACCGTCGAGGCAGCAGCAAGAATGAACCAGGCAACAAGAAAATAGTCGATCGGCTGGACGAGCATGGGCAAACCGCGGGCAGTGATAACCCCATCTCTTCGATGAACGCGTCCGGCGCGTTTACGATCCAGCCGGTTGAACTTGGCGGTGACGAATTCTGTCGGGCTTTTGCTCTTGTCGCAGCATCGCTGCGCGATAATTCCTCTGAAGGCGTGGGTGCATCTCCCTTTGAAACAGGAGCCGACCATGAAACATCAGACACTCGACCAACTGCATGCCGTCGCCGCCATCGAGTCCTCGGCTGCATATTCGGCAATGACACGAAACCAGCGCATCGAGCGCTGGGCTGAACTTCTCGAGCAGAATCCCGAGCGGCTCCTCGCAGCGTTTTCCGGCACCGAGCATCTGCACCCGGAAGCACGTGCCACGGTGCGTGGCGAGGGTTCGGCAATTGCCGTCGCGTTCGAAGACTCGGTGCTGCGCGCGTCGGGCCTAAGGAATGACACCTATGGCGAAGCCAAGCGCTTCTTCGAGCTGAATGACTGGCAACTGCATGACATCGTCTGCGACTGTCACGTAGGCGCTTCCATGAAGGCGCGGTGGGCGGCAGCGCGGGTCCGCGCAACGATCGGCGGCAACAGGTTTCTCGCTTGGTTGAGGCAAAGGATCATGCACTGATCAGGGTTGGGAATCGTCGCGTGCCGTAGCCGTGCGATTCCCGCCCGCCCACCTTCCCATCATCGCCTGTCCTGGCGATACAGCCGGTTGGTTGCGCGGTCACGCTCTTTGCGTTCGGCGGGACCAGGGCGGCGGCGTGTCACCAAGACATAGGCCATCAGTATGATCAGCAACAGTGGCCCGCCGGCCACGACAATCAACCACATGACGCTTTCAAACATGACGCGTCTCCTTTCCCGAACAACCGTTAAGGAGACGAACTGTTCCGTTCACGCCGACATCAGCCACGCGATCCGGGTTCCTTCCGCCGGCTGCAAGCAACCCATCAAATCCGTTCGTATGTTCCGACGAGTTCTGCCTGCTCGATCAGATGTTTTTGTGCTTCCTGCCAGATACGCTGGACGCCGGCGCTTGCCGGAATAGCAAGGTTTGGCGTGTCGAGTGCGGCCAGCCGGAAATGATAATGATGGACGCCGTGTCCGACCGGCGGTTCAGGGCCGTCATAATAGGCGTTGCCGAAATCGTTCGTCGCCTGCCTGAGGGCCTGCGGACCCGGCTTGCCGCTTGCCGCCTCGGGAAGTTCCCGGGTATCGGGGGATATGTTGAACACCGCCCAATGGCCGAACGTTCCGCTTGGTGCATCCGGATCCTGGACGACGAGAACAAGGCTCCTCGTATCGTCAGGTACCCCCGACCACTTCAGCGGCGGAGACACGTTCTTGCCGTCCCGCGTGTATCTTTCAGGGATTTTTGCGCCTTCGGCAAAGGCGGAACTGCTGAGCGTGAGTGGCATGACTTGCTCCTGCGGAAGACAGTTGCTGCGCGGATATCGGTGTATGGGGCCGACCTCAACGACCTCCCCGATGCTTGTTGTGAGAGCTTTCCTGGTTCTCTCCGCGGATGATGTTCCGATCATCGGGGTCGGCAATATCCCTCAGTTTGGGCCTGAGGTTGTCCTGCCGCGAGGCTGCTCGCTCAGCGTCGGACTTTCTCAGCTCCGTCTTCGCGTCGAAGTCCTTGCCGGCATTCTTCGTATTCTCGCGCTTTTCGATTACGCGAAGGCTTTGCTCGTGGGTTTTGTTTCCGGCCATCGATAGCCTCCTTTCTCGTGCAATTCGACACGCTACTTGTTCGTCCGCATTTTCTGCCTTGGATTGATCCCGCCGGCGGCCGTCGTGTCATTCTCGACGTCGCCTTCGATCGTGTTTTCGCCTTCAAGGTCGAGGTCATCGCCTTCCTTGATCGTGCCCTTGGAGGTTCCGATGCCCGGATTGTTCACCAGGTCGGCATCGCTCGGCTTTTTCCACTTTGGATGTCTGCTCGTGCTCATGAGACAACTCCTTCGAGGGGTTCGGTTTCAAAACCCGAGGCCGGCCGAAATGTTCCGGGCCATTCGCCGTTCGCCGGCGGCTAAAGTCCGAACGGATAGGTGTCGGGAACACCAGCTCTTGCATGCTCCGGGCCAAGTGGAGTTACCGCGGTGGTTTTGTCGAACCACACGAAGGCGTCGAATTGCTGGGGCAGCGAAACATCCGCATAGTGGCTTCGCAGTTCGGTTTCCGGCCGATAGATCACCCCGATGAAGCGCTCCAGCCTGCGTTCCAGGAGCCGCTCGCGCAGCGCCTCGTCGCGCTTCAGGTCGAGCAGAAAATGCGGAATGCGGCAGTCATGGCAAAGCCGCTCGTAGCTGTCTGCGTGTGAGGGCCGCACCTGCTTCACCTTCATCTCGCCGTCCCAATCGGAAGCGGCGGCCACGGTGCCGGAATGCGTGCCCAGACCGATCAGGGCTGCCCTGTCGCCGAACCGTTGCCGGCAAAGCTGGCCGATATTCAGTTCGTCCCGGACAACGCCCATTTCGGTATAGCGAGCATCGCCGATATGCGAATTGTGCGCCCAAACAACCGCCTTGGAATTCGGTCCGTTGGCGTCCAGCAGGTGTTCCAGCGTTTCGAACATATGCGTATCGCGCAGGTTCCAGGATTCCGCGCCGCCATAGTACATGATCCGGTAATATCGTTCGGCGGAGGCAATCAACCGGGCGTTCTGAGCGGCATCGAGAAAGTCGCTGCCGTCCCGTCGGGCATAGTCCAGTTGCCTGGCGAGCAGGTCTCGACATTGCTCGAGAACCGCCTGCTCGCATGCCCGGTAGCCCGAGGTCAGCGCCGCACGGCCGTAGGTGGACGGTTCATTTTGCCATGGGGTCAGGCAGCCATAGCGCTCGCGCGCGATCTTTGCTGCCTGCGGATCAACCCGGTCGAGATATTCGAGAACCGCAGCTATGGACCCGCTCATGTTGTAGATGTCGAGACCGTAGAATCCCGCTTGCCTGGATGGCTCGAGCTTCTCGTTGTGGTCGCGCATCCAGCCGGTGAAGGCCGCGACGTCGGTGTTGCGCCACATCCAGGTCGGGAACCGCTGGAATGGCGCGCTGACACCGGCTCGTGGCTCGCGATGACGAACATAGCGGTCGATGGCCGCGGCATCGGGCCAATCGGCTTCGACCGCAACGATCGTGAAACCGTGCTTGTCGACGAGCCGGCGGGTGATCGCCGCGCGCGCCTTGTAAAACTCCGACGTGCCATGGCTTGCTTCGCCAAGCAGAACGACGCGCCGGTCGGCGAACCGATCGAACACTTCGCCGAAGGCGGGGTCGTCGAAATCCGGAAGTGGTTCGGCGGCCATTGCGATCATATCGGGCAGACTGGCGGGATGCGGATGTCGGAGCGGACGACGGATCTCGGCGATCTCGCCACCTTCGGGCCAGCCTTGCTCGCCGATGAGAGGGACGAACCGCACGCCGCCAAAATCCTCCTCGCTGTAGCTTGCAGCGCCCGTTCGGGTGACCTTGAGCAGGCGTTGCGAATCCAGATCGTCACCTACCGGAATGACAAGCCTGCCGCCGACATCGAGTTGTTCCTGCAGGGCGAGCGGCGCGCCGGGTCCGCTGGCCGTCACCACGATGGCGTCGTAGGGCGCTGCTTCCGGCCAGCCCTTGGTGCCGTCGCCGGTCCTGACCTCGATGTTCTCGTAGCCAAGTCTCTCAAACCGACGCCTCGCGGTTTCAGCCAATCCGGGATGGCGCTCGATCGTGTAGACCTGTTCGACGATCCGGCTCATCACGGCCGCCGCATAGCCCGAGCCGGTGCCAATCTCCAGTACATGGTCGCCAGCCTTGACGTCCGCCAGTTCGGTCATGAGCGCGACGATGTAGGGTTGCGAAATGGTCTGCCCGTCAGCGATGGGCAGTGGTCCGTCTTCATAAGCGAATTCTTCGAAGCCGGGATCAACGAAAGCCTCGCGCGGAACTTCCCGCATGGCCTGCAGGATCTCGCGATTGCGGATGCCACGCCGGGCGATATGCACATTGACCATCCGGTCGCGAGCACTGGGAAGATCGAGCATTTTCAGCTCCCTTGGCGGCCGCTTGTCCGCAATTGTTCAAGGATATCCTTCGACATTAGCGGGTGGGCCACTTCCTCTGCCTGGCTCTCCCGGCTCATGCCTCTAACCGTTGGAGGGCCTCAAAGTTCCTTCTTTGTTGCAGGTGTGTTGCAGGACAAGTCCACTGACCCGGCTGGAGACGCCGACGGTTTCTTGCTTCCCAAGCGTCGCCTGGACATTGCTTCGAACGCCATCGCCAATTTGGGCTTGCTCAGGCGCGAAGTCGCTCCAGTTATCTCCAGCGAACCGATGCTGAAAAACCGATGCTGGAGACTGGGCGATGAACGACAAGGCTGCCGCGATGACGCAGGCGATCAGCCTCGAACGGATCGATCTCATGAACCGCTACTGGAGCGCCGCGAATTACATCTCGGTTGGCCAGATTTATCTGCTCGACAATCCGCTGCTGCGCCAACCCTTGAAAGCCGAGCATGTCAAGCCGCGGCTGCTCGGCCATTGGGGTACAACGCCGGGCCTCAATTTCCTCTACGTGCATCTCAACCGAATTATCCGTGAGCGTGATCTTGATGTGCTGTTTATCTGCGGTCCAGGACATGGCGGTCCGGCAATGGTTGCCAATACCTGGCTCGAGGGCACCTATAGCGAGATCTACCCCGATATCGGCCAGGGCGAAGACGGCCTGAGAAAACTATTCCGGCAATTTTCCTTTCCAGGCGGGGTGCCAAGCCATGTGGCGCCCGAAACGCCCGGCTCCATTCATGAGGGCGGCGAACTCGGATATGCCCTGGTCCATGCTTTCGGCGCGGCCTTCGACAATCCGGATCTGGTGGTTGCCTGCGTCGTTGGCGACGGCGAGGCCGAAACCGGTCCGCTCGCGGCGGCATGGCATTCCAACAAATTCCTGAACCCAGCCTTGGACGGCGCGGTGCTGCCAATCCTTCATCTCAATGGCTACAAGATCGCCAACCCGACGATCCTCGGCCGCATGGATGACCAGGAGTTGCGCAACCAGTTCACCGGCTACGGCTACGAACCGTTCTTTGTCGAAGGCCACGAGCCGGTCGCCATGCACCAAGCGATGGCCAGGACGCTCGACAGTGTGCTCGATCGGATCCATTCCATTCAGGAACAGGCACGAGGTCCGGGACGGCGTGGCGAACGTCCCCAGTGGCCGATGATCGTCCTGCGCAGCCCCAAGGGCTGGACTGGACCGAAAGAGGTCGATGGCGAAAAAGTCGAGGGTTTCTGGCGTTCGCATCAAGTGCCGGTATCGAACGCCCGCGGCAATGACGAGCACCGCAAGATCCTCGAAACCTGGATGCGAAGCTACGAACCGGAAAAGCTGTTCGATAAAGATGGACATCTGCTGCCGGAACTCGCGGCCCTTGCCCCGACAGGAACAAAGCGCATGGGCGCAACTCCGTACGCGAATGGCGGGTTGTTGAAGCGCGACCTGGCGCTGCCGGACTGGAAGAGCCTGGCGCTCGAAGTGCCTCGGCCCGGAGGCGTCATTGCCGAGGCGACACGGATTTGTGGGGGCTATCTTCGTGAAGTCTTTCGCCTTAACGCCAAAGCGCGAAATTTTCGGCTGATGGGACCGGACGAGACGTCTTCCAATCGTCTTGACGATGTATTCGAGGTCACGGATCGGATCTGGATGGAGCGCATCGAACCCTACGACGTCCATCTTTCCCGCGACGGCCGGGTGATGGAAGTGCTCAGCGAGCATCTCTGCCAGGGCTGGCTGGAAGGTTATCTGCTTACAGGCCGCCACGGTTTGTTCTCGTGCTACGAGGCGTTCATTCACATCGTCGACTCCATGGTCAACCAGCATGCGAAATGGTTGAAGACCTCTGGCGAGCTTGCCTGGCGCAAGCCGATCGCCTCGCTCAATTACCTGCTGACCTCTCATGTCTGGCGCCAGGATCACAACGGCTTCAGTCATCAGGATCCGGGCTTCGCCGACCTTGTCGCCAACAAGAAGGCCGACACGGTCAGGCTCTATTTCCCGCCGGATGCCAACACGCTGCTGTGGATCACCGACCATTGCCTGAGAACCTACAACCGCATCAACGTCATCACCGCCGGCAAGCAGCCGACGCCGCAGTGGCTGTCTATCGAAGACGCTGAAGCGCACTGCAAGGCCGGCGCGGGCATCTGGGAATGGGCCGGCACGATTTCAGAAGGCGAGGAACCGGATGTGGTCCTCGCCTGTGCCGGCGATGTGCCGACGCTGGAGACGCTGGCCGCGACGGACATTCTTCGCTCTGCAATCCCCGATCTGAGAATCCGCGTCGTCAACGTTGTCGACCTGATGACGTTGCAGTCGAACACCGAGCATCCGCACGGCCTCACCGACCGGGCTTTCGATGCGCTGTTCACGAAGACAAGGCCGGTGATTTTTGCTTATCACGGTTATCCCTATCTCATCCATCGCCTGACCTACCGTCGTGCCAATCATGACAACATGCATGTGCACGGCTTTCGCGAGGAGGGCACGACGACAACGCCATTCGACATGGTGGTGCTCAACGAACTCGACCGCTACCACCTTGCACTTGCCGCGATCGCACGCGTGCCGGGCTTGGCCGAAAGAGCGGAAAGGCTCGCCGGCGAACTTCACGATCGACTGGCCAAGCACAAGGCCTATGTCCGCGAGCACGGCGAAGACATGCCCGAGATCCAGAAATGGAGCTGGCCGGCTGCGAACGGGGCAAAGGCCAGTCGATGAGTCAGTCGATCCTGGCGCTGAATGCCGGTTCGTCCAGCGTCAAGTTCGCGCTATACGATCTTGGCTCGTCGGACGGCCAGCAGCTCGTTTCGCGCGGCACTCTGGATCTGGGCGACACGCCCAGACTCACCGCAAAGGCGGCCGATGGGACAGTGCAGTGTGATAGGGAGTTTAACGCGGACGATCCTCATGGCGCGGGGATTGGCGAACTACTGACCCTGGTGCAGGGCGAACTTGGTGGAAGAAAACTGATCTGTGTCGGTCATCGCATCGTGCATGGCGGTAACGAGTTCAGCAAACCAGTCCGTCTGACGCCCGCTACCATTGAGGCCCTGGACAGGCTGACCGCACTCGCGCCTTTGCATCAGCCTCGCAGTCTCGCGCCAGTTCGCGCGATAGCCGTATTGCAGCCGGATCTGCCACAGGTCGGATGTTTCGATACCGCGTTCCACCAGACGATCGATCCGCTCGTGCAGCGCTTTGCCCTGCCGCAAAAATATGAAGGGGAGGGACTGCGACGCTACGGATTTCATGGCCTCTCCTACGAATATATTGCTAGGCGGCTGAGCGAGATATCGCCCGCGCTCGCGGCAAAACGGACAATCGTTGCTCATCTCGGCAATGGGGCAAGCCTTTGCGCTCTGCACGACGGCAAAAGCGTCGATACGACGATGGGCTTTTCGGCACTGGATGGTCTCGTCATGGGTACGCGTTGCGGCGCCATCGATCCCGGCGTGCTGTTGTACTTCCTGCTGGAGAGGGGCATGGCAGCGGACGAGCTGCAGACAATGCTTTATGAGAAATCCGGACTGCTCGGCGTGTCCGGCGTTTCGGGCGACATGCGCACGTTGGAGGCAAGCAGCGACCCTCGTGCCCGCGAGGCGATCGAGCTCTTCGCCTTTCGCGCCGCGAGGGAAGCAGCAGCGCTCGCAGGCACGATGGGTGGTCTCGAATGCCTCGTGTTCACCGCCGGCATCGGCGAACGGTCATCGTCCATCCGCAAGGCGATATCCGAAAGATTGACCTGGCTCGGCGTGGCGCTCGACGAGCCGGCCAATGACGCCCACGACGAGATCGTCAGTCGTCCGGACAGCAAGGTGGAAGTGCGTGTGCTTGCGACTGACGAGGAAAGTGTCATCGCGCGCCATAGCCATGCGGTAATGCAGGTTGGGTCCGCAACTTAAGGCGAACATGCTGGTTTCTGCTCACCTTGAGACTAGCCTTGCCGTGCTTTCCCACGAGATCCTTTGGCAGCAAGCCCTGCCGTCATGCGTCTGTCCGCAAAGGGAACCAGATGGGGCGTGCCGCGTCATAGAAGCAGAGTTTCTGTTGCAGTCCAGGAGTGACATCGATGATCAGGCTCCTTCTTGTCGCTGCGGCGGCGCTCGTCCTCACATGCGGCGGGACGGAGGCGGCCAAGCTGGACCCATCCGCTGTCAATCAGGCCCAGTTCGCCGCCGGCGAGCCGACGGGCATCGATCCGACAGTTCTGAAGGCGCAGATTCTCCTGGATCGCGCCCGTTTCTCGCCGGGCCTGATCGACGGCCGGCTATCAGAGAATTTCGCCAAGGCCATTAGCGCCTTTCAGACGGCGAACGGATTCCGGGCCGACGGCAAGCTCACTCAGGAGACCTGGGACAAGCTCGTGGCGAATTCCGCCGGTCCCGTCCTGGTAACCTATGAGGTAACGTCCAAGGACATACACGGGCCCTTCACCAAGCGCATTCCGGCTCGCATGGAGAAGATGGCCCACTTGCGGCGGCTCGGCTATCGCAACGCGGTGGAGAAGCTGGCGGAGCGCTTCCATATCAGCGAACAATTGCTCAGAGGGCTCAATCCGGGTGTCGGCTTCAAGAGAGCAGGCGCGACGTTGGCGGTACCGGATGTTGGCCGGGGCGATCGTCCTGACGCCGTTGCCGCTATCGAGGTCGACAAGGGCGCCCGCTTGGTGCGTGTGCTCGATCCGTCCGGCAAACGGCTCGCAGTCTATCCCGCCTCGATCGGCAGCGACGAAAAGCCGGCGCCGAGCGGCGCGGCGGAAGTCAAACGCGTGGTGCATCACCCCACCTATCACTACGATCCGGACTTCGCCTTCAAGGGAGTGAGGAGCAAGCGGCCCTTTACCATCGCTGCGGGGCCCAACAATCCGGTGGGATCGGTCTGGATCGATCTCTCAATCGAAAGCTACGGCATTCACGGCACGCCCGAACCCGGCAAGATCGGCACGACCTTCTCGCATGGCTGTATCCGGCTGACCAACTGGGATGCCGAAGACCTCGCCGCCATGGTGCAGACGGGCACGAAAGTTAACTTCAAGGACGAGATGGCGGACGCTGGCGATACGCGGCCGCAGTAGCGGTCGCCAGCCGCGACACCGACATGGAAGCGCGCGTTTCCGATTGCGAGACCAATATGATGTCCCGTGGCAGTGCGGCCGCCCGGGATGAAATCGGCTCTATGAAGCGTTCATGGAACAACGCTCAAACCATGCGCCCTAACTGGCGCCATTCAGCAAAGATCACTCGGGCATCCGCGCCATGCAGCGTGCGGCGCCCTGGGAGACGGAAATGCCCGCTAACGCCTATATCAACCGAATTGCGACAGCGGTTCCCGAATATGAGGTTCACAGGTTCTATCTGCGGTTCGCGGCCTCCATGATCGCCGTCCGTCACCGGAGAATTTTCGAACGGATGGCCGGCCTTGCCGGCATCGAGAGCCGCTATTCCTGCTTTGCACCTGCTCTCGACCCGGAAGGGCCATCCGCCGACCTTGGCGGAACCTTCGTTCGCGGCGCGTTCCCGGGAACTGCCATGAGAATGGCGATGTTTGGCGAAGCCGCTCCTGTGCTGGCGCAAAAAGCCGTCGACGGGCTGCACCTTGGCGACGACGCGTCGCGTATCACCCAACTCATCGTCACCACCTGCACCGGATTCTCCGCGCCCGGCATCGACTTGGATCTGGTCAAACGCTGCGGCCTCCCGGATGGCATCGAACGCACGATAATCGGGTTCATGGGCTGTTACGCGGCGATCAACGGCCTCAAGCTTGCGCGCCACATCGTCAGGTCAGATCCGCGGGCCAGGGTCCTGCTGGTCAACATCGAGCTCTGTACCTTGCATCTCAGGGAAAGCCCAGAACTGGAAAAGCTGTTGTCCTTCTGCCTCTGGGGCGATGGCTGCGCGGCAACTCTTGTCACCGGCGAGCCGCCCGGCCTTGAACTCGACAGCTTTCATTGCATGGTAGCGGATGAGCGGCGCGACCTGATGAGATGGGATATTCGCGACCATGGCTTTGACATGGTTCTTTCCGGCCAAGTTCCGACGGCGATCCAAGAGGTGTTGCGGAGCAATCATGATGCCTTTCTCGGCGGCCGGCCACCGGACGCGATCGACCTCTGGGCCGTGCACCCGGGCGGACGTTCGGTTCTCGATGCCGTCGAGAGGGCGCTGAAACTCGAGCCCGCCGCGCTGACGCCGTCGCGCGAGGTGCTGCGCCGATATGGCAACATGTCGTCGGCGACGGTGATGTTCGTGATGGAAGAAATGCTGAAGGCTCCATCCGGACTGCTCGGCTGCGGAATGTCGTTCGGGCCCGGACTGACGGCCGAAACCATGCTTTTTCGAACCGTGTCATGAACGCGCTCAGTCACCGCAGCCTCGTCCCGGAAATCCTCGACGGACTTGCGGCCGGCGACCCGCGGGCGCTGGCCTCGCGCCGCGACCTCCGTTGGATCAATGCGTTGATGTTTCAAGCGCCGATCATGGCGTCTTTGCTCAGGAAATTCGTGCCACGACCACCGCGCCGCATATTGGAGATCGGCGCCGGCGACGGCACCTTCATGCTCAAGCTCGCGCAGCGAATGGCACGGCACTGGCCCGAGGTAGAGCTGACGCTGCTCGACCGCGTCAGTCTCGCTGGTCCCGGACTCCTCGCCGAATTCAACAGGTTGGGATGGAGCGCTGAAGTCGTCACCGCCGACGTCTTCGACTGGGCCGAAGGGAACGGGGGCGAATGGTTCGACGCGATCACCGTCAATCTCTTCCTGCATCATTTCGATGACGTCGAGCTCGTGCGTCTGTTTTTACTGCTGGCGTGGAAAGCCCCGCTGCTCCTGGCGACGGAACCGCTGAGGGCAAGGTTCCCTCTGGCCGCGACCCGCCTTCTCCCGGCGATCGGCGCCAACGACGTCACGCGACATGACGCGGCTCAGAGCGTGCGTGCCGGCTTTCGTGGTAAGGAGCTTTCCGACCTCTGGCTTGCGGCCGGCGGCAGGCCACTCGAGGAGCGGCGTGCCGGTCCGTTCTCGCACGTCTTCGCCGGCGCCAGTGCACGATCGAGATGATCATGAGGCGACCATCCACCCACGATGCGATTGTCATCGGGGCCGGCCCGGCAGGCACTTCGCTGGCTTTGCTGCTCGCCCGGCGCGGGTGGTCCGTCGCGATCGTGGAAAAGAAAATGTTCCCGCGCCGCAAGGTGTGTGGCGAATACATCTCGGCAAGCAATCTGGCGCTTCTCGACCGACTGGAGGTCGGCGATGCCTGGCGCGCCAATGCCGGCCCCGAAATCCGCCGCGTCGGCTTCTTTTCCGGCGCGACTTACATCGAGGCGCCGATGCCGGGTGCAAAATATGGGCATCCTGCAAAAGGCGCCTTCGGCCGGGCGCTCGGCCGGGACATGCTGGACGATCTGCTGTTGCAAGCGGCGCGATCGGCGGGCGCTGAAATCTTTCAGCCTTTTCGCCCCGTCGCCATTGATCAGGATGGCGAGATGCAAGCCGTGCGAATTCAGGCAAAGGACCGGAATTCCGGGGACGGAACGACAATCTTGCGGGCCCAGGTGGTCGTCGCCGCGCATGGTTCCTGGGAACCGGGACCGCTGCCAAGCCAGCTCGACAAGGCCAGCCACGCGTCGGACCTGCTCGGCTTCAAGGCGCATTTCACCGGGGCGTCGCTCGCGTCTGATCTGATGCCTCTGCTGATATTTCCCGGCGGCTATGGCGGCATGGTCCTTGCCGATCATGGCCGCATGTCGATCTCTTGCTGCATAAGGCGTGACATGCTCGCGCGGCTGCGCATGAACCATGTCTCCGAACCTGATAGGCCCCGGCAGGACGGCCATCCGTCGGCGGCTGAGGCGGTCTTTCGCCATCTCATGGCTTCTTGCCGAGGTGTGAGCGATGCTCTTGACCGGGCGTGCCTCGACGGTCCGTGGCTTGCAGCCGGCCCGATCCGGCCTGGCATCCGCGCCTGCTATGAAAAGGATATCTTTCGCGTCGGCAATGCCGCAGGCGAGTCTCATCCGATCATCGCCGAAGGCATCTCGATGGCACTTCAGTCCAGCTGGCTGCTGGCCGCCGAACTCGCCGGCGCGTCAAGCGGCCAGGCGGGCCGCGAAGCTGCAGGCAGACGCTATCAAGCGGCCTGGAGGAAACTGTTTTCGACACGGGTCTACGCAGCTGCAGCCATTGCCCGAACGGCCCTCTGTCCCGGCGGCGCAGCATTGATGGGTGCGGCTGTCCGCAGTTTCCCGCAAGCGCTGACACTGGGCGCCCACATGAGCGGCAAGACCAGAGCGATCCCCGGTCTTGCATGATCGGCGCTGCGGCGCTTCGCTTGCGTTCGTGGCATTGAGCGAGCCGGGTTATGGAACATTCCGTAGCAGCCAGCGTTCTGCCTGTGGTTTCGGGTTAGCCCGGATATCTCACACAGTCTTTCGGCGCGAGGCTGGCGGCAGCGATTTTGCAGGCGCTTGAGCTGCGGGCAAGGGATGTCGGCCGCTTGGAGCGGGTTGGTGTGGTTCGGCGCTGGTTCCTTGGCTGTTGGCGGGAGGGTGGATCGGGGCCGCTCAGGCGACGGCTGCTGATAATCGGGCATAGGTC
>NZ_JAMYSC010000053.1:0-40330 GCF_040321755.1 Mesorhizobium sp. M0276
ACTCGCAGACGTGATTTTCGATCCGCGCTGACGCACGCGGGACCGCTGTTCCTTCGGCAAGTCACCTCGGTTCATCGCTCATGGCGACAAGATTCCACAGCACGACCCGATCGACGCCTGCTGCTCACTTGGAGACGGCCATGGCCCTGTTCGGTGTATCTATGCACGTGTTCGGCTGTGCCGGGCCTGTTCAGCCGAGACGTTACGGCTCGCGCCGATGTCCGTCCCTTGTCGTTGTTCGGGGCCGCGTCTCGGCGCAGCGATTGTTCCCGGACAAATCAGCAATCCGAAAGTTGGCAGTGATGTGAATAGGTGAAGGAGGGTCGTGCCATCGCCGATTGTTTGAAGGCTGACTTCCGCTTTCAGGTATTCCGCAGAGCCCAGATCGCACCTCTGATCGAGTCGGTACCGCCGAGGCTTTATGGAGGGACTGAGCGTATCGTTTCCTATTTGACGGAAGAGCTGGTTCGACAGGGCCACGAAGTGACGTTGTTCGCCAGCGGCGATTCAAGCACCTCGGCCGAACTGGTCGCGTGTTGCAATGCTGCACTACGGCTGAACCCTAGCGCCCAGAACCATGTTCCGTATGACGTCATGATGCTTGAAAAGGTTCGCAGACGGGCGAATGAATTCGATGTGCTGCATTTTCACGTCGATGTTCTCCACTTTCCAATGATCCGTGAGTTAATTTCGACGCGCCTTTTTCCGGAGCAGAGGCGGTGAGGGTACCCTCGTCGCCTTTCGCTACCGTTCGACTAGGACAAGGAATTCCGTTATCGGCAGGCGTTATCGCGGCCATGAATCCGACGAGGCGGAGAAGCCGTCGGCATACCTGCGGCGCTCGGTTCCCTTGCCGAGCCGGCGATGTGCAACAATGCGAGTGGAATTTTCGCGGCCGTGTAACGACGTGCTGTGCGACGGCCACTCCGTCGAGTCCGGACCGCAGAGCACCAGCAGTTTTTTTGGGAACATCAGCGCCGACTGGCCGTTTGGGGGGTATCTGACTTGGACAGAGAGGAGCTCAAGAAATGCCAACTCCGAGTGGCCATACCGACGCCATCCGCGCCTCGCGCGTAATTGGCACAACTGTCTACAACACGGCGGGCGAGGAAATTGGTACGATCGACGACGTGATGCTCGAAAAGACCGCGAATGGCATCATGTTCGCAGTGATTTCCTTTGGCGGTTTTCTGGGCATCGGTGAAAGATACCACGCGGTGCCATGGTCCCTCTTGGATTATGATCCGGACCGCGGCGGATACGTTGTCTCTTTCAGCACAGATCAGCTCAAGGCCGCGCCGGCCTACTCGATCGATGAACTCACCGTCGATGATGGAAGGCCGGCCCGCGAAGCTTCGTATCGATATTGGAGGGTCGAACCCTACTGGCACTGATCTTGATGCCAGCCCTTGTGGCGTATGCTGATGTGGGCGCGCGCATGCGCCCCCCCGTCGTCACATCCGAAGGACCAGCACTCGAAAAGCGGCGATCCGAGGCAGCGAGGTTCTTCCAGATGGTGTGCCGCCAGACGGCGACAGTCGCAACGCCACCGAGAAGAGTGGTGAATTGCCCGACGAAGAGGACGATAACGCGTACCAGAACAGCGACGAAGCGCTGCCGGATGACGAGGAAGAGCGTCTCATTTCGCAGAACCCCTCGAAGCTGGACATCGACGAGCCGTAGAATTCCCTCAGTCGCAAAGCTGAACGGCGACGGTCTCGAACACTCCGTAATTCGAAGCGCCCGAACCTGCCGACTGATGGTCAGCTCTTTTGTGCACCACCAACGAATTCAACGGCAGGGCAGTTGAAATCCGGGGTGAAAAAACCTGACCGAACACAATTCTATTCAAGGGAACCTCTCCGAAAAATGCTCGTTGGTTGTGGCAATGCACATGAACCGATGGAGGCTTACATGATTACGAAAATCCTCTCCGCGTCCCTGCTCACCATCGCCTTGGCTACCTCGGCCATGGCGCAATCGAATGGTTCAAGTTCCACCACGACCCAGGCGGGCAGCACGACCGGCACCAACGGCACCATGGGCACCGGCTCCGGTACGCCGACAACATCTGTCGATCCAAACGCGACAAATTCGACGAGGGCCCCAAACGGCATGAATGATCGCTGCAAGGACACGGCGGGCAACGATGTCGACAACAACACAGCCAGCGGCACGGCAACGTCGAACGTTCAGAACTGCAACAAATAAGCTCCTGCCTGAAAGCGCTGCCGGTTTGTTCACTTCCAGTGAATGCACAACCGGCAGCATGTTCACGGCTGCAAGAGAAGGTGGCGGATCCATGGGTCGACAGCCTGCGTCCATCCGGCAAGCAAGGTCGGGGCTCTTATGGACGGAGGGCATATTGGCGGCCGTCGGCCTCGGCTTGGCGGTCTGGTTCGTCCAGGCAAACCACCGCGAGAGCCTGCGCGAGACTACGATCATGCAGGCGGTCGGCGGCGATGCCGAGCGCGGCATTCCGGCGATGATCCGCAATGGCTGCGGCGGATGCCACGAAATTCCTGGTGTCCCCGGTGCTCAAGGCACGGTCGGCCCCTCCTTGCGGGGCGTTGCGCAGAGAACGTATGCGGCAGGCACCGTCTTGCGAACCTCTCCAGATGCAATGATGCGCTGGATCAGCAGAGCGCGGGACGTCGATCCGAGGACGGCCATGCCCAACACCAACCTGTCAGAGCAGGAGGCGCGCGACATCACCGCCTATCTCTACGCACGAACGTGAAACGGCCTGGGTGCAGATTCCTCGCTCGCATTCCCGACGGACGGCCGCTTCACATTTGTCTTGCAATTGCTCCATGGCGCCTTGCGAGCAGGAACGCCAAAACGAGCATAAATCCCGCTCCACCAGCCACCAGAGCCTGTGCTGCCAGCAGCATGACCGTCTGTTCTGTTGTCGAGCCCGCCCGCATCTGGCGCACGTCGGCTGCTGTGACGCTTACTTCGGGATTTCCGAACCGCGCGGTCACATAATTGGCAAGGCTCGTCACCTGGCTGTCATCCAGCCAGTCGCCAAAGGCCGCCATCGATTTGCGGCCGGCCACGTCGCCCGCCCTGACGCCGGCTAGGATCGTCATGACGACGTTCTCGGGAGCAGCGGCGCCGAGCACACTGTTGCGGGTGAGCGACGGATAGGAGCCGTCCGCCGATCCCTCTCCATTCACCCCGTGGCATCCCGCGCAGAGCGACCGATAAACATCGGCGCCTGCCGAGTTGCCGCTGCCCTGCGCCGTGGTCCTCGATGAGTCATTGGCCGTGGCAACAGGCGGATTGCTCCATGCGAAACGCGGCCGCTTCTCCTCGCCTGATTGGGCAGGCACATCCCTTAGATAGGTGACCATGGCTCGAATATCGTCATCCGAGAGGTGTTGCAGACTGTTCATGACTGTTTCGGCCATCGGACCGCCTGCATAGGCTTTCCCAGGCACGGCGCCAGTCTTGAGAAATCGAAACAGTTCGTCGTCGCTCCAGCTGCCTATGCCCGCGATCTTGTCATTGGTGATGTTGAAAGCCTGCCAGATGCCAGCGGTGCCGCCGGCAAGCTTGCGATCTTCATCCATGCCGAATGTGGTGTTCCTCGGTGTGTGACAGGCGCCGCAGTGGCCAAGGACCTCGACCAGGTAGCTGCCCCTGTTCCAAGCTCCGGTTCGGCTCCGATCCGGTGCGAAGCCGCCGACATGGACATTCGCAAGTTTCCACAGCCCGAGCGCCCAACGCTGGTTGAATGGAAAGGGAAGGATATTGCTCGGTCGGGGCTGGGCGATCGGCACTTGCGTGAGCAGATAGGCGCGGATCGCCAGCACGTCCTCGCGGGTCATTCTGGCAAAGCTGTCAAAGGGCATGGCCGGGTAAAGATCGGCCCCGTCGCGCCTGACGCCTTCCCGAACCGCCCGCACGAACTCGTCGGCGGAATAGCGCCCGATGCCAGTATCGAGGTCCGGTGTGATGTTGGTCGAATAGACATCGCCGAAGGGGGTTGGCACGCGGTAGCCTCCGGCGAATGGGCGGCTCGGGTTGGACGTGTGGCAGCCGACGCAATCGGCGGCACGGGCGAGATACTCGCCTTTCTGGATTTCATCCGCCCGCAGCTGTGTGCACGGAGCCAACAATGTCAAGGCGACCGTGATGATCTGAAAGACGAGGCCCAAGGGTGCAGGGATTGCGATAAGCCGAAGCGAAGCCTTCCGACAACAGATAGCCGACCGCAAGCTCTTGCGCATGGTCACAATTCGCACCCGGTGAAGATCAGTCCGGCCGCCATTTGCGCCAGCATGATGAGCATGAACAGCGTTCCGATGCCGACCGAAGTTCTGGCTAGAAACGCACGCGTGCGTGCCTTCAGGGGCGGGCTCGTGCCGTGCCTGCGGTCATGGGCGGCGCGCCACGACAACAGGACGCCCGCCGTCGCGACGGCGACACCGATCAGGGAGAACAAGGCGGTGGGGCGAAAGCCGGTGTGGCATTGCCAGTACGCAATCGCATAATCGAGCTGCAGCGATACCGCCCACGCGGTTGGTCCGGCCGCCAGGCCTGCCCAGGAAATACCGGTGCGGATCGCCTGCATCTTAGATCCTCGGAACCCAATAGATGATGAGATAGAGCACGACCCACGAGACGACCACGAAGTCCCAGTAGAAGGCGTTGTCCGACACGTCGCTGAGACGGCGTCCGGCCTTGCCTTTTTGCGTGAACATGAGAACCGCAAGCACGATTGTGTCCCCGACATCGGTAAGAAGATGTGAGGTGTGAAGACCGAGCAGGAACCAGACAATCGACCCGTAGGCATTCTGGTCCCAGGAGATCCGGAGCGCAGGAAATTCCCAGATGCGAACGATCAGGGGAAGAATTCCGGCAATCGACATGATCACAATGCCAATGCGGACCTTGGTGAGATCCTGCCGCCGCGCCCAAAGCTCCACCAGATGGTTGGGGACGACGCTCGCAAGCAGCATGATCAATATCGTCGTGCCTGGCAAAAGATCGGGCGCCGGCGCGCCAATCGGCCAATGCTTGGCCAGCACGGCCAGATAGAAATAGGTACCGATCGCCAAGGCAAAACCGGTTGCTTCCAGAGCGATGAAGGCAAGGGTTCCCCACCACATGGGGCTTGCGGCGCCGAAATCATATGTCGGCAGATGGCTGACGTCGGCGACCGGGCGGTGTCTCATTCCTCGTCCTCCGGCTCGCCTTTCGGCCAGAACCAGCAGATAAAGCTGATCGAGACCGGTATTGCACCCCACACCACGGCCCATGGCGTGTAGATCGAACCGAGAAACGCGCCGCCCACCGCGATGGCCGAAAGCAGCGGCCAGATCGAATTGCCGGCCGATGGCTGGCGCAGTTGCGGCACCGCGTCGGCGACCGTGCTGGCAAGCACTTCGCGGGCATCGACGCGCAAGCCCTCGACGACCGGAAGCGTGTCGGGCTCATCCCAGAGCGGCTCCCTATGCGTTACGACCGGCAGGCGCGAAAAATGGTAGGAAGGCGGCGGCGACGTCGTCGCCCATTCCAGCGTGCTCGCCCCCCAGGGATTGTCTCCTGCAATGCTGCCGCCGCGAAGGCTGAGCAGGACGTTCAGGAAAAAAAGCGCAAAGCCGGCGAACACCACCAGCGACGAGACGCTGATGAACAGGTTCATCTCGCCCCAGCCGCTTGCCGGCGGATAAGTGTAGACGCGGCGCGGCATGCCCTGCAGGCCGAGAATGTGCATGGGAAAGAAAGTGAGATTGAAACCGATGAAGACCAGCCAGAAATTCCAGCGGCCGAGCCTCTCGGACAGCATGCGACCGGTGATCTTGGGAAACCAGTAATAGACGGCGCCGAGCAAAGGGAAGACGGCGCCGCCGATCAGCACATAGTGGAGATGCGCGACCACGAAATAGGTATCGTGCACCTGCAGGTCGAGCGGCACCGAGGCGACCATGACCCCGGTCAGGCCGCCGATCACGAAGGTGAAGATAAAGCCGAGTACGAAAAGCATGGGCGTGGCGAAGATCGGCCGGCCGCCCCAGATCGTCGCAATCCAGCAGAAGATCTGGATGCCGCTCGGAATGGCGATCATCATCGAGGAGGCGGTGAAGAAGCTCTCGCCGAGCTGCGGCAGGCCGGTGGCGAACATGTGATGCACCCACAGCCCAAAGGAAAGCAAGCCAATAGCTATCAGTGACAGCACGATCCCAAGATAGCCGAACACCGGTCGGCGGACGAAGGTGGGCAGGATCGCGGAGACGAAGCCGGTTGCCGGAATGAAGATGATGTAGACCTCAGGATGTCCAAAGAACCAGAAGAGGTGTTGCCACAGCAGCACATCGCCTCCGGCTGCGGGATCGAAAAATTTGGTGCCGACCAGCCGGTCGAGGATCAGCATCGTGCTTGACACCATCACCGCGGGCATGGCGAACAGTATGACGAACGCCATAATCAGGACCGACCAGACATAGAGCGGGATACGATCGAGCGTCATGCCCGGTGCGCGTTGCTTGAAAACCGTCGCGATGATCTCGACGGCAACCGCCAGTGCCGACACTTCCGTGTAGGTCACCATTTGCGCCCAGAAGTCGGGGCGCTTGCCGATTCCATATTCGGGCCCGGCCACCGGCACGTAGGAGAACCAGCCGGCATCCGCCCCCGTGTCGAATGCGAAGGCGATCCAGATCATCAGGCCACCCGAAAGATAGACCCAATAGCTGAAGGCGTTGAGCCGCGGGAACGCGACGTTGCGGGTGCCGATCATCAGCGGCACAAGGTAGATCGCGAACGCCTCCATTATCGGCACGGCGAACAAAAACATCATCGTCGTGCCGTGCATGGTGAAGAGCTGGTTGTACAAATCGGGGCCGATATGACCGGCCTCGGGCGTTGCGAGCTGAAACCGCATGGCGAGCGCCGACAGGCCCGCCAGGACGAGGAACAGAAAGGCTGTTACCATATAGCGCCGGCCGATCAGCTTGTGGTCGACCGTCACCAGCCAGCCATACAGACCTTTCGGTGTCTGCCAGGCATGCGCCAGAAAGGCGTGCAGCCGCGCCTCCTCGAGGCCGGTGTCGCGTATACCTTTTAGACCCTTTTCCTGCTTTTGCCCGACTGCCTTTCCCGCGATGCCGCTCATTCGAGGCTTCCAAGATAGGTGGCGACCGCGTTGAGATCGTCGGCGCTGAGCGCAACACGCGGCATTTTGGCGCCGGGTTTCGTCGACTGCGGATCGGCGATCCATGCGGCAAGCGCACCGGGTGTCATCGCCAGCGTATCGGCGGCCAATGCGCGTCGGCTTGCGAGATGAGTAAGGTCAGGCCCAATGGTTCCGTTGGCCGGCGTGCCCCTTACAGTGTGGCAGAGCGCGCAGCCGGTGGAAAGAAAGGCTTGCTGGCCGCGGCGTTCTTCGTCTCCGACGGGCGCGGCTGCGGCGGCATCTTGCCTCGATCGCCACATGTCGAACGCCTCGCGGCTTTCCGCGATGACGGTGATGGCCATATGGGCGTGCTGGTAGCCGCAGAACTCGGCGCACTGGCCTCGGTAGACGCCGGGCTTATCGGCAATGAGGGTGAGTTCGCTCGGCCGGCCCGGGATGAGGTCCCGTTTGCCAGCGAGGCCTGGCACCCAGAAGCTGTGAATGACGTCCGGCGAATCGAGATTGATCTTGACGGGCTCGCCGACAGGGACATGGATTTCATTGGCCGTGACGATCATCCGCGATGGATTATCGCCGGGATAGCGTATCTCCCACCACCATTGATGCCCGGTGATGCGAACGGTGAGCGTCGCTGTCCCGCTCAGCGAGGCAACGGATCGGCCCGCGAAGAAGCTCGTTAACGTCAGCGCAGCCAAGATTAACACGGTCGACGCTGTGGCGCCTACGACAGCGCGGCCGAACCGGCGCTCCCGGTGGTTGTCGATACGCAGCGGCGAATGGCCTGCTCTCGCCCGGCGCCGGTGGAAAAGCGCCATTGCCATTGCCGCCATGACAAGCAGCCATGTTGTCGTCGCAACCGCGCCAAAGGACCAGATGAGATCAAGAATGCTGCGGGCATTGGAACCACGCGCATGGAGCGCGGATTGCCAGTCGCTGCATCCCGTCAAGGCCAATATTGAGGCGGTGCCGGCCGGGTTCGCGATGCCTGCAAGGTGATTGCCGAACGAGCTTCGAGCTGGATGCGAAAGGCTAGCCGATACGGATGGTCGTCTCCGTTTCCTGGGGCGGACCACCGGGCTCGTGCACCTTGCCATGAAGAAATCACCATCAATGCCAGAGGCCATAACGCGATTGGTTGTAAAAGGATGCCTTGGCAACCACCCTTCAGTTCAAGGAATGTGGAATGGCGGGAAGCTGGGCCTGCCGGCTCTAACGCTAGGCGGACGCAACCAAATGGTCGGTCTGTCGTTCCTCCGGCAAACGCCACGCCGCAAACCGTCAGGACCGAACTCATGAAAAACACAGGCAAAACAATCAGCGGAAACCGGACCGTCCCAGGTAAAGACGATCGCCTCAACCAAGACCGCGAAAGCAGGGCACGGAAGCCCAAGGAGCAAGCTGATGATCCCGCCAACAACCATCCCCAAGAGGACCCGGCGGAGGGTTCGCGCCTCACGGTTGAGCACGAATTGGACCGACAGGATCGATTGGGGCGGGGCGCATCTCAATCCACCAGCGAAGCGAAGCGTGCGCGTGACGAATTGCCGGAGCAGGTCAGGCAGCAGACCGAATTGCCGGGCCGAGGCTCGGCCTGACAAAGTCCGAATTTCGCGACCTTGCCGAGGCGGCAACGCGCGCAGGGTAGCGCGCCGCTCTCGCTACAGATGGCGACTCGATGCGGGATTTTTGAGTGATTATCTCGAAGTCAGGAACGATCCAAACCCTCACGCATTTAGCTACGTCTGCGTCACAGAATTCATCTCTGCCGGGAGCTGCACCATTGTCCTCCAGGGGCTTTGCTTTGGCCAACCAAGAAACCGAGCAAGTTTCGATCGTTGACCTGATACCCGCCTTGCGGGCCTTTGCGCGTACCTTCTGCCGCAGTCCGGACGATGCGGATGATCTTGTCCAGGAAACGTTGACCAAGGGTCTTGCCAACCTCGATAGATTCGAAGCGGGAACCCGGATGAAGTCGTGGCTCTTTACCATCATGCGCAACACCTTCTACACGCGCACAAAAGCTGCCGACAGGGAGAGCCCAGGGCTGCTCGACTGCGCCTCCCTGGTTCCCGTTTCGGAGGCTGCGCAGGAGTGGTCGATCCAGCGCAAGGAAGTTTATAGCGCCATCCAGCAACTACCGAGACAACAACGCGAGGTGTTGATGCTGATCGGAGTTCTCGGCGTGAGCTATGAAGAAACGGCCAAAATCTGCGGCTGTGCGGTGGGAACGGTTAAAAGCCGTCTCAACCGCGCACGCGCCGGCGTACTCGAGCGTCTTGGGGAAAATTCGCTGCAGACGCTGCTGGAAAGGCGCGGTCACGTGTCCGAAGGACGTTTGGGCTTCGGCACACGATAGGCGAGGCAGCTAATTCCTCTTTGCCGCCAGCCGACGCTTTTCGACGAGCGCGTTCTGCAATTGAACCGCCAGGTCTTTCAGCCGATTGGGGACCTTCTCCTGCTCTATCGCCGCCAGCAAGGAGGCTATTTCCCGGTCCAGCACCAGACTGACCTGCGGATCAATGTTATCGTCGCTCGAGCGAGACATCGCGTTCCCTACCAGGTTCTATCCTCGTCATGTTGCCAGCACAGAACCGAACTGTTCAATAACGCTGCAGGGCCGTCTACGCCAACAAAACGAACCCTGGTCATTATTTCCACAACTGCGGGCAGCGTCGAGCCGATCAACGCGCCGGGCTTCGTTTATGACCTGCTATTTTGCGCCGAGCGTCCGCCAGTTTGGACGTCGCGGCTCAGCCGGTATCACATCACCCGACACTTGTCGCAGCAGGCGGAAGCACCGATCGGGGCCAGATCCAAATTGGATCGATGCACTGCCGTCAAGTTGACCTCACGCTGCGCTCTTCATCGACGCCCGAACCCGCGCCGGGCCGTAATGTTCCAACCGGTACGAGCATGAAGGCAGTTCCATCCCACAGGCGGAATGGCCTCTCGCCATCGATCACAACCTGCATGCCGTATGCTTCGGCGAGGTGATTGATCTCGGAGCGATCCAGCGCTGGAGAGCCGCGATAGGAGTAGTTCAGAATTGCAGCCATGCCCGGTCGTTTCAGCACGCGCCCAATCTCCTTCAAGTATCGCTCCGCGAGTCCGGCCAGCACCAGATAGGGAAAGCTGTCGACGGCCAGCACGCAATCGAAGCTGGCGTCGCCGAAATCGGCGAGATCGAGGCCCGAGGTCAGCCGGAGTTCCACATTTGGCAGCGCGGCGCACCGCTCAAGCCCGATCGAAATCATGCTCGGCGATATATCGATCCCGACGACCCGCAGCGCGGCGGGGGAAAGCGCGATTTCAAAACGCCCGATGCCGCAGCCAATGTCCAGTATACGAAGTCCGGCGCCGGTGAAGCCTTGTCTTTGCAGCCACCCGGTGATCTCAGCGGTGGCAGCTGAGAGCTTTTCCTCATCGCCGAGGGACGACAACTGGACGCTTGCCGCCGATGAAATCCTCGCTGCCGCATCGAAGCTCGACGCAAGTCGCTGGACCACCGCTGCATCCGTTTCCGCTTCCTCGCGTCGATGGCGAACAGCAGCACCTGTTTCGCGCAACAGCGCCAAGGTATCGGGCCTGTGACGGAGCAGGCTGGCGACCCGTTGTAGCTTGTCCTGGTTTTGAAGATCCGTCGAAGACATGTCCTGTGCGATCTGAGCCAGCTCGCCAGCGTCTATGCCTGCTTCGAAAAGAAGCGCGAGCCTGGCGATGATCGTTTCGGCGCCGGCGCCTTCCGACATCCAATGCTCGATCGCTTTTCTTGCGGCCGATGCCCGTGGCGAATGTCCGGCCCCGCTCACGGGATCGAGCCTCGAGTCCAGATCCTGTGCTTTGTCCATTGATCGACGGCGCCCCAACTGTACTTGTAAGCCTCGCGCCCGCGCAAAAAGTCGAACTCGCTAGCGCCTTCTCGAAGTGCCTCGGTTATGGCGTGGCCGATTAGGATCGCGCCGGGACTGACCTCGGCATAGTCTGGGTCGAAACCGCCAAGATAGGCATAGGCGCGCTGACGATGGTGAAAGCCGTAATAGGCACCTATGACCTGGTCGTCGATGGCTATGAGCCAGCATCGGACAAGACCATGCGCGGCGAGCGGGGGCAGTGCGTGCCTATGGAACTCTTTGACATTGGGGCCGTTCAGCACGCCGTCACCATAACCGGCCCAGCGCGCGCCGTGCAGGCGAACCAGATGATCGAGGAACAATCGGGGATCGTTCTGTGCCGGCCAGACCGAGACACGGCCGCACCCGCAAGCGGCTCTGTACGCGCGACGCAATTGTCGCCGTCGCCGTGAAGGAACGCAGCCTGCAAGCCGGTCGTCACCGGCAATCGCGAGTACGGGACAAGCCGCATGGTTGACGGCCTCGCTGGCTTCCATCGCGGGATGGCTGATGGCGAGGCCGGCAGCGTCGGCCGGCAGGTCCGGTAGAATCCATTGCGACCATTCGATCTTGGCAACCACGTCGGCAATGATGCCGGCAACAGCCATTTCGATGCCGGGCAGGCAGAGAATGTCCAGATAGTCGCTCAGGGAGATTCCGACCGGAAGCAGCCTCGAACCAGAAATTGCCCGTTCCCGATAAAGCGGCGCCAGTCCTGCCAAATCCTCGTCACGCCAGACCGCAATCGTCGCCAGTTCGCCAGGTGCGAATGCTTCCCACCATGCAAGCAGCCAGGCAGGGCACTGAAAAGGCGTCGCCGTCCGGCTGGATGCCCAGAGCCGCCACCAGTGGGGCTCCAGATCGGCAAGGGCGGTGGGATCATCGATCACCTCGCCGCGCAGCATGTCCGCTCACCCTGTCGCCACTGCAGGCCTGCTGTGGCCGGTGCCGAGCCGAGCAAGGGCATGATAGGTGTCGATGTACGACGAGACCATGCGATCGAGCGAAAAGCGGTGCCGTGCCGCGGCGCGGCATGTCTCGGGGTCGAGGTCGGATGACGCGATGATTGCCTTCGCCATGTCGTCGACGTTGTCAACGAGAAAGCCGGTGCTGCCGTGTTCGACCACATCCGGCAGCGCTCCGTTTGGAAAGGCAATCACCGGTGTGCCGCAGGCGAGCGCCTCCATCGCCACAAGCGAGCTGGTTTCGGGCGCTAGGCTCGGAATAACGAGGCAGCGAGCCGCGTTGAGGAACCGGCGTTTCGCCGCAAAACCGAGCGGACCTACGAAGCGGCGCTGCCTGTCGAGCCGCGGCCGAACCTCGTCGTCGAAGTAGCGCGTGTGGGTCTCGTAGGGATAGACCTTGCCCGCGACAGCAAGCGGGAGACCAGCCTGCTTGGCCGCGTCGAGAGCCAGATGGATGCCCTTTTCCGGACAGATGCGGCTGAGCACCAGCGCGAAGGCGCGCCTGGATCGCCTTTCGTACAATTGATCGATATCGACGCCATTTGGAATTGGCGCAACGAGCATGGCGCCTGGCGGCGCCGTCTTCTGTTGGGAGGCCGACACGGCATGCAGCCATAGATCATCGCGCGCCGGGCGCAGGGCGTCGGCGGGATACCAATCGAGCGGCAGGTGCAACGATACGAGCGTCGGACCATCGTCAGGCAGATAGGCGTCGAAATCAATGCCGTGAAGGTGGACGACATCGATCGGCCAACGGGCCCGCGCCGCCGCAATCGCGGTGCGATGAGCCTGTCGTGCCCGGATTTTCGCCGCATCGTCGAGCACGCCTGGCTCGGCAGGCGTTTCAACGAGAATGCCTGCTGCCTTGGAGCCCTGGCAGCCGACCACGATGGACGTGTGACCCGCGCGTACCAGCGCCTGGTCGAGCATCGACAGCACTTGTTCGGCTCCGCCGACCGCGTCCGGCCCGGTCGCGGCGAGGGGGTAGGCGACATTCAGGATCGTGAGTGTCATGTCCGGTCGAACCAAAGCTTCCTGGAAACAGCGATCCGACGCCAGAACGCCGGACCAGAGCCTCCGCCTGACCAGGCCGGAAAATCATGGGACGCCATCGCGGCGGAACATGTGCTCAATGACATGATCATATAGCCGTAGCTCCGAATGCCCTGGCCTGCGAAGCGATCACTCCGGGGGCGTAGCGGCGGATCATCGCCGCGCAGAATTCCGCGAACTCCTCCGGCACGAGGGGCGGGCTCGTATGATGCGGCATCATTCCGCGGTGCTCGGGCGTGAAGCAAAAGGTTACGGTCACGTCGAAATCGGCAAGCGCCTCCATCTGCCTGTCGAACCAGTCCAGGGCGTTCGGCCTGAAACTGTCGGCCCAGGAAAGCCCGGTACGCAGCTGCGTGACCCCCAACCGCTTCATCCAGGCGACCGCGTCATCCAGCCTCGGGTCCTCGAAGTGGAACCATTGCGCCAGTCCCATTTCGGGAGTGTGACGAATGAATTCGTCGAGCGCGGGCTTGGGTGTTCCGTCCTGCCGCAGAAGACCCATGTAGAAGTGGCGGTAATAGGAGGAGCCTTCCGCTTCGCGATGGCGCGTCGTTGCTCCCCATTCACGCGGCAGATCATAGAGGCTGTACCATTGTATGCGTGGCGAATTGCCGAGCAGCAGTTCAGCGGTCCGGCGCAAACCCCAGACCTGTATTTCCTCTGCGCCGAAGCTCGAAACGCCGACCTCGCTGACCCACACGGGAAGATCGGTGACGGTCGAAATCTCGCCAAGCCTCTGGGGCCATTCCTGGATCTGCCAGAGGTTCCAGTCGAGAGGAAAACCATGGACGGCGACCGCATCGACATGGTCGAGCACGCCGAACTGCTTCATCAGCTTCATGAAATCGGCATCGATCGGCGAGATGCCGCCGAGGACCCTGGTCACCGCCGGGTTGGCCACGGCGACTGCCTGAGCGGCCAGGATAGTCATGTCGGCGAAGCGGCGCCATTCGGGGTCCAGCTCAGGGTCCCAGTGAGACTTGTTGTTCGGCTCGTTCCAGATCATCGCGGCTTCAATCATGAAGGTCTCCTTTCGACGGGTAGACGGCGCCGCCGCCGGCGGGTTCGCTTGTGGCGCGGCAGAAATAGACCTCCTGCTCGGGATGCAGCACGATCTCGAAGCCGGCGCTGCGCAGCATCGCTTCGGTGCAGGCACGATTGGGAATCCACCAGTTGGTTGGATCGTCGGCGTAGCGATGCTCGATGAAATGCAGTTTCGGAAATTCCGGTCGATCGAACATATCGTGCGTCCAGAAGGGGTAATTCTGCTCCAGGAGGGGCAGGTCGGAGCTGCCACGCTGCATCGATTGAAAGACCATCAGATCGCCGGCGACATGCTCGCGGACCAGATCGAGGGCAAGCAGGGGGTGCCGAAGGTGATAAAGCACGCCCATGAACAACACGATGTCGAAGGTCTCGCGCAGGATGCCGACGTCGTAGACCGAGAGCAGCTGGAATTCGATGTCGCAATCGGCGATCTCTGCGGCAAAGCGGGCCTGCGCCAGATAGGCCTCGTCGAAATCGATGCCGAGCACGCGGCTGGCGCCACGCCGTTTCATCTCGATCGAATAGAAGCCCGCATTGCAGCCTATGTCGAGCACGGCCTTGCCGGAGAGGTCGGCAGGAATGGCGTCGGCGAACTTGCGCCATTTCACCAATGGGTAGTTGCCGAGGAAATGATCAGGCGCGGTTTCGATGCCTGCCAGGTCCATGTTGTGGAACCACGGGCCGAGGGCATCGATGCGACGGCGGATTTCAGCGCTGGACTGGAGCATGGCTAGCCTCCTTCGCCTGGATGAAGCGGTATTTGCGCGTGAGCAGACAGCGAGAGGGGCAGATCCTCAGCTATGTTCAACGTGGCCGTACTGTTCTCCAGCAGCCGAAGCGCCGCGCGGTAGCCGTTGAAGGTGCCGACGTCGACATAGGCTGTGCCTGCCTTGACGCCGAAGGCTTCGCCCCCGGCTGCCAGATAGGCGTTGACAAGCGTGCCGATATATTCGTCGGAACGGTCTCTTTCGCGCCACAACGCCGCAAGCTGATGAAACACGTGGCCCGGCATCTTGAATGCGCCCCAGATCCAGTTTGTAGCGGCGTCCTGCTGCTTGACCTGGATTGCCTGCACCCGGCCGTCCTGCTCCAGGATGACGGCATCGAAGAGTTCAGGACGGTCTACCGGGAACAGCAGGAACGAAAGCTTGTCATTTGGCAGGCGGCTGAAGCCTTCTTCTGGAAACCAGATCGTATCGGGCAGACCAATCAGGACTGTCTCGTCCGGTGCGACGAGGGGCGCGGCGCGGAAGATTGCGTCGCAAAGGCCAACGGGCGAGGGCTGCACTACGAAGACAGCGACTGCATCGCCATACCCGGCCGCGTAGTACTCGAGAATATCCGATTTTTCCGATCCGATGATAAAACAGATCTTGTCGGTACCGGCACGCACCATGCGGCGCACCAGATATTCGCTCACCGCACAGGGGCGCTCGGCCGCGCCGTCGATACGACTGCCGACCGGCAAGAGCTCCTTTGAGAAGCCGAGCGGTTGAATGCGGCTGCCGCGCCCGGCGGCAGGCACGATGCCCAACATCAGACTGCTTCCTTCAACGGCTGCTGCGGCGTCGAGCCGTGCCGCGCATCCGACAGGATGCGATCGAGATCCCTGGCGCGTACCGCGGAGGTATGTTCATCGAGAACCCGTTCGCGGGCGCGGCGCCGGATTTCGTCGATATCGCTGTCCGGCAAGTGGAGCGCGGCGACCAAATCATCGGTGGTGTCGGCGACGATGATCTCGCTGCCGGGCTTAAAGAAGCTGCTGAGACCTGGCCAAGCGTCGGTGACGATGGCTGCGCCGCAAGCGGCAGCCTCGAACAGCCTGCCCGAGGGACACCAGCCCCTTCTGGCCATTGCCTCGCGTGTGACGTTCAGCGTCAGGCGGGAGGAGCAGAAGAAGGCCGGATGGTCCGCGGGCGGCAGGTGCCTGACGAAGAAGATGTTTTCGCTCCACGGAAACTCCAGTGGATATTGTGCGCCGCCGATGACGAAGCGGCGCTCCGGCAGGCGCAAGGCCGGGCGGACGAGCAGCCTTTCCATACCGGCCTGACGGTCCGCCGCGTAGGTTCCGAGGTAGGACAGATCTCCGGCAAATTCGGCCCTGGGCTCCGCCGGCCGGTGCCGCTCGGGATCGACATGGCCATAGAGCGGCATGACGAGGCGCGCGCCCAGAGTTGTCTTGAGCGCGTCGATTGCGGTTCCGCCGGTATAGCTCAGGACAAGGTCGAAATCTCTAAGGCCCTCGGGTCCGAAATAAGCCGGAAGTTCACCTTGTTCGATGCGGGCAAGCGTAACGGGTGTATCCAGGTCATAGAATACCTTCAAGCCGCGACATGCGCTTTGGGCCAGAAGTGAGGCGTCGACTGCGTCGGGGCAGTAGGAGGTGACGATCACGACGTCTGCCTGCTCGATCGCGTGTTCGGCGATCTGGCGGATGACCTCCCAGTCGGGATAGACAACGATATCGCCGCCGTCGAGATGATGGAGATCGCGCGTTCGGGCGTAGTAGGGCGTGTCGTGTTCGAAGAATGTGATCGACCATCCCATCCCGCCAAGGGCACGGATCAGCCCGCGCCACAGCGTGGCATGCCCGTTTCCCCATGAGGACGTGACGGTGAGACCAAAAATGACCATCCGCATCTGGCTGTCCTCATCAGGCCGCTTCGTTCAAGCGGATCAGCTTAGAGCCCCAGTCGCCGGAGACGATTGTCGTGATCGAAGCGGGATCGATGTCGAAGCGAAAACAGTCTCCCGGTGACAGGCCAAGCACGCCGCAGACGGCGCCCTTGATCACATCGGCGTGGCTTACCAGTGCGATGGCCTTGTTCTGGTGGCGTTTGCGAAGGCGCTCGATCAGCGAACCAATACGGCGCTGGACGTCCAGCATGGTTTCGCCGCTGGGCGTCATCGCCTCCTGTCGGTGGTCGTTCCATCGTCGCCAGGCGGCGTCGCGGCTCAATTCCTCGAAGGTCCTGCCCGACCAGACGCCGAAGTCGATTTCGTCGAGTTCCTCACAGACAATGCAGGTCCCGGTGCCGCAAAGGGCAGCAACCGGATCCGCAGTCTCCTGCGTGCGCTCGCGCGGGCTGCAAAAGACGGCTGCAATAGGCTCGCTTGCCATGCGGCGGGCCAGGCGCAGGGCTTGGGCCTTGCCTGTCTCGCCAAGGCGAATTCCCGCGATGCGTCCGGCAAGATAGTCGCCGACATGGTCATGCGCCGCGTGGCGGATCAGGAAGAACGTGGTCGTCATTCCGCGGCATCGAGCATCGGCTCGTCCCTGCCGGCGATGAAGGAAAGCGTGCGCAGCCGAGCCTCGGCGTCTGTGAACTGCTCGGGTGGCGACTTCATGAAGTAGCTGCAGGGTCCGGTCAGGGCGCCAGCTATGCCTCGGTCGAGTGCCAGCTTGGCGCAGCGCACCGCATCGATCACGACTCCGGCCGAATTTGGCGAGTCCCACACTTCCAGCTTCAGCTCGGCATTGAGCGGCACGCCGCCGAAAGTCGTGCCCTCGACGCGGATATAGGCCCACTTGCGATCGGTAAGCCAAGGCACATGATCGCTTGGACCGACATGGATATTGCCGGCTTCGAGCGGTACGTCGATCTGGCTCGTCACGGATTGCGTCTTGGAGATCTTTTTCGATTCCAGTCGTTCTCGTTCCAGCATGTTGAGGAAGTCGGTGTTGCCACCGAAATTGAGCTGATAGGTGCGGTCGATGCGGACGCCGCGTTCGCGGAACAAATTGGCAAGCAAACGGTGGACAATCGTCGCACCGACCTGGCTTTTGATGTCGTCGCCGACCAGCGGCAGACCGCGCTGTTCGAAGCGGAGGCGCCATTCCGGCCGTGAGGCAATGAAAACAGGAATGCAGTTGACGAAGGCACAGCCGGCTTCAAGCGCGCATTCGGCGTAGAAGCGTGTTCCTTCCTCGGATCCGACCGGCAGGTATGAGATCAGCACGTCCGCGCCGCTTTGCCGAAGCTGTGCACCGACGTCGGCGACCGGCTCTTGCGCCTCCTCGATCTGATCGCGCAAATATTTGCCGATGCCGTCAAGCGTCGGTCCGCGCTCGACGCGAACGCCTGTTTTTGCCACATCGGCAAAGCGGAATGTGTTGTTGGGTGCGCTGTAGATGGCTTCCGCGACATCGCGGCCCACCTTGCCCTTGGCGATGTCGAAAGCGCAGACCACCTCGATGTCATCGACGTGATAGCCGCCGAGATCAGCATGCATGAGGCCCGGGATCGGCTCGTTGCCTCTGGCGTCTCGATAGTATGTGAGACCCTGGACTAGGGAAGACGCGCAATTGCCCACCCCGGCTATAGCAATCCGAACCTTTTTTGATTCCACGAAACTGCCGCCATGTGCTGTTGAGGTAAGTTCCATGGCCGAACTGTCTGCGCGCCCGAATGTTCCTTGCGATACGGAATAATTACAAAGCTTACGCCAGCCGCCCCAAAATCGGTCGCTTTGAGCGGACCAACAGCAGCCGGTCTCAATCGAGGTTTCGCAGCATGTCGGCTTCCTGCTCGAGAATGGCAGCCACTTCCTCACGTTCGAGGTGCGTCATCATCAGGCTAACGCAACATTCGAGATAAGTAATCGAGGCTCTTCGCAGAAAGGCGGCCGTCTCCTGGGCGGCCATCTGCTCTAAGTCTTTGGCGGATCGTTTTGGCTGCACAGCAAGGCTCTCCATGCCAGGTCCTATGGCTCAACCCCAAGTCCGGCAGGATGTTCCGTGTTCGTGAAAAAAGTGAACCATGAAATCCGCCAGACCCACGCCTGCACGCGGAGGAGCTTGCAGGCGATAAGACGGGCTCAGGCCGGCAGGTCCTGCAGCTTGCCCAGAGAGGGAGGGATGGTTTTGGCGATCGGCGTCATCGGGCCATCCATCCGGCTTGTCTCAAGCTCGGCGAAATAGGCAATCGTTTGCACCAAGCCATGCCGGAGCGGTACCTTGGGCGACCAGCCGAGAAGTGCCTTTGCGCGGGATATGTCGGGCTGCCGCCGGCGAGGATCATCCTGCGGTAAAGGCAGGAACTTCAGAGCGGGCCTGATGCGGGCCATTTCGCTGACCAGTTTCGCCAGCTCAAGGATGGTATATTCTCCCGGATTGCCAAGATTGACTGGCTGGCGTGGATTGGGCTCGGCATCCATGAGCCTAAGCAGGCCATCCACCAAATCGGTGACGAAGCAGAAGGATCGGGTCTGCTTGCCATCGCCGAATATCGTCAGCGGTCGCCTTTCAAGAGCTTGCACGATAAGGTTCGAGACGATGCGGCCATCGGCCGGATCCATTCGCGGACCATAGGTGTTGAAAATCCGCGCGACGCGCGTGTCGGCTTTGCCTGCCCTCAGATAATCGAAGCAGAGGGTTTCCGCCGTTCGCTTGCCCTCATCGTAACAGGCGCGCGGGCCTGTGCAGTTCACATGGCCGAGATAGTCTTCCCTTTGCGGATGCTGCTCTGGATCGCCATAGACCTCACTGGTCGAAGCTTGCAGGAAACGAGCGTTATTTCGAGCGGCGAGATCAAGCAGGTTCAGTGTCCCGATCACGCAGGTCCGGGTGGTATGGATCGGGTCCGCCTGGTAGCGCGGCGGCGATGCGGCGCAGGCCAGGTTGAAGATGCGCTCGACTGGTTCCCCCAGTTTCAAAGATCGGCAAATATCCTGCTCCACCAACCGGAAGCGCGGATGATTCATGATCGGTCGGATGTTCTCCATGCGGCCCGTCAGGAAATTATCGACGCAGATCACACGGTAGCCGCACTCGATCAACTTCTCGCTAAGATGCGAACCGACAAAACCCGCGCCGCCGGCGACGAGCACCGTCGGCGTCCGCCGCGCCTTTGTTTTTGACTGCCGCGTCACGATTTTCTCCTGTCTGCCAATCATGCTGCACTCCCGATGTCCAGGACCGGAGGTTCCTGCCTCGACCGGGTCAACAGCGAAACCAATTCGCGAGCTCTTGCCGCGCCAGTATGTGACGCCAGTACAAGGGCTTGCGCCTTCATGGCCATGCTGAGCCTGGCCCGCTCCGATCGGCCGCACAGGATCTCGATCACGTCTTGAGATCGAGCGGCGGTGTGGATCGTCGACTTGGGGAAGAAGCTCTCCAGCCCCCGCCAGCGATCGCTGATGATCGGCGTGCCACAAGCGGCTGCCTCGAAAAGCCTTACGCTCGGCGACCATCCAGCCGTGATCATCGACTGGCGGGTCAGGTTCAGCGTGTAGCGTTGGCGGCTGTAGAACTCAGCATGATCGGTGGGCGCCAAATGCTCGATGCGTTCGACATTGTCCGGCCAGGCCGTATCCGGCGGATATTGCGAACCGGCGACGACAAAGCGTTTGTCCGGCATCTGGCGCGCCGGTTCGAGCAGCAGTGCCTCCAATGCCATCTGCCGGTCCGAGCTGTAAGTCCCAAGATAGCCGAGATCCCAGTCGACTGCGTTTCCGGTTCGATGATGCCGTGCCGGATCGACGGAGCAATGGAGCGGCTCGGCCCGCCGCGCACCAAAGTCCGTGACGAGACGGGCAAGCGTCGGCCCGCCAGTGAAAGAGAAATAGATATCGAAATAGGGTACCTGCCGCTTGCTCAGATAGTCGCAGTCATCCTCGACGAGCTTGGCAAGCGTCACCGGCGTATCAATGTCATAAAAGCAGAATTGCCCGACGCAAAGTGCAGCCAGAATGTCGATAACCGCCTTTCCCTCCGGAACGAAGGAGCCAACGACCACGACGTCGGCCCGCTGCAGCTCGCGGGCATAGTTGCGATGAAGCTCGGCGGTTGTTTCATAGTAGCGCAAGGTGCAGAAATCGGGATCGCGAAGATCGCGATGGTTTGCGTACCAGGGTGTCTCGCGCTCCAGGAAAGTGACGCGATGACCGAGTTCGTGAAGGCCTTTCAGCAGCCCTCGAAACGTCGTGGCGTGGCCGTTTCCCCACGATGAAGACAACGACAGGCCGAGAAAGACGATGTCGAGCCGTTTCCTCATTCCGCTGCCTCCACGGTGGGATGTTCGAAATGGCGTTTGAACACCGCGTCGGCCACGGCAGCCCTCAACGCATAGGTGTGTTCAGCCAAGACGCGGCGAAGCGCGGCTGCGCCGATCGCCTTTGCCCGTTCGACCGTCAGAGTGGCCATGATTTCGGCGACATCATCGCCATCGCGCGCCATCAGGATTTCCTCGCCGGGAGTCAGGAACAATTCGACTCCGAGCCAGGCATCCGAGATCAGACAGGCGCCCGCGCCCGCGGCCTCGAAAACGCGCGTGGCTGGCGAGAAGCCGTTCGCTGCCATGCTGTCACGGCTGATGTTCAACACCGCCTTTGGTGTGACATTGAAAGCGTTGTGATCCCGCGTTCCGACATGGCCGAGCCATGAGACATTGGCCGGAAGCGGTTTGTCGCCCCAGCCCGACCCGCCGAGCAGGAAGCGCTGCCCGGCGAGCTTGGCGGCTGGATCTAGGAAAAACGCCTCGACCCGCGTTTCTCGGTCCGGCAGACGATTGCCGAGGAACGCGAGATCGCAGACGAAACGGTTGTCTCTGGCGACGGGGTGATGCGTCTCCGGATCGAGTCCATTGTAGATCGGCACGCACTCGGTCGCACCCATCGTGCGGTAGGCCCAGACGACCGGATCGCCGCCGCCATAGGTGAGGACCAGATCAATTTGCCGCAGCGCGTGGTGAAGCGGGTGATCCGGCTCGGCACGCAATTGACCGAGGGTCGCCGGGGCGTCGACATCCCAGAATACGGTAAGGGCATCGGCGCGGGCGTTGTCGAGCACGGCGCGCAGCAGCGCATCATCCTCGAAGCCTACGCCGCTCGCCTTGACGACGATGTCGGCTTCGGCTGCGCGCGCCGCAACCTGCACAAGCGCATTGGCGGTCGCTTCGTAAACGACGACGTTGCACCAGTCCGGTGCATCCATGTCGCGGTTTTTCTGTCTGTCATATGCGTCCGGTTCATAAAAGGTAATTTGGTAACCCAGTCGCGACAGTGCCTTGAGCAGTCCGCGATAATAGGTCGCCGCGCCGTTCCAATAGGACGACAGCAGACTCGATCCGTAAAATGCCATCTTCATGCAAGGGCCTCCTCAGCGACGACTGGATTGTTGGCTTGATGACGCCCGCATTCGGCGAGCACGTCGAACAATTCGCGCACCCGGTGGCGGCAAGTGTGTCGCGCGCGGATGGTTTCGAGGCCGGACCTTGCCAGCGAGGCGGCCAGCTCCGCGTCGTTCAGTACGTCGCGAACGTGACGGCGCATCTCTGATCCGTCGCGGGCCAAAAGAAAGTCTGTGCCTGGTCTGAAGAGTTCTTCCACGTCGCTCCACGGGGCCGAAATGAGCGGGATGCTGCAGGCGAGTGCCTCGAACATGCGGATCGTTGGTATTCCCGGCAGGCTCTCCCGATAGGGCCGCCGGGGAATGTGGACGGTGAGGCGATGTTCCGCGAAAGCCTTCGGCACGTCCGCGTTGGCGATCCAGCCCTCGTAGCGGAGGCCCGCGGCGGCAAGATCGGCGAGCGCTTCTCGCGGATAACGGACGCCGTGAACGGTGCCGGACAAACCAAGTTCGCGCACCGGGTTGACGAGGAACTCCTGAATTTCGGCGCTGCGCTCATCGTCGCCCCAGTTGCCGATCCAGATGATGTCGGATCTCGAGTCGACTTCGGGGTGCGGCTGGAACAGTCGCTCATCCGCTGCCTCATGCCAGGTGAACGCACGCTTGCCCCAGCCGGTGCGGAGGTAGGTCTCGCGCAGCGCCTCACCGAAGGCGAGCACGCCGTCATAGTGCTCCAACCGTAGCGCCGAGATCGACTGCGTGGCGGAAACCGCACGATGGTGCGTGTCGTGGAACAAAAGCGTGAAATTGCCCCTTCTCGCCCGCACCTTCCCGATCTCCGCGACAAGTCGAGGGTCCGTCCACTCGTGGACGATGACCACGTCGGCATCCGACAGCCAGCTTTCGTGATCGAAGGCATCCCCATATGTAACCGGCACCAGCTCGGGAAAGTCCTTTCGGAAGCGTTCGACCGCGAACGGACCTTTCTCCGCCAGCAGATTAGAGCGGCTCCAGCCGTCCGCCGGTTCTAGCGCAAACGCCTTGTGTCCGCAGGCAATGAGCTCGCGCATGACGCCCCGCAGGAAATGGGCGTTGCCATGATTCCAGTCGGAGACGACGGAGATACTGTAGAACAGGAAGCGCATCGTCAATGTTCCGCCACGGATAGAGCCGAGCGGCCGTAGATGTCGCGCATGGCGGCGGCTTGTTTTGCAAGCGAGAACCTGCGGGCACGGCGTGCAGCGGCCTGGCCGAGCCGTTTCCTATGTTGATCGTCGCAACACAGACCGTCGACACATTTGGCGAGGTCATGCGGATCGCTGGCATTGTAGAACAGTGCCGCCCCGTCCCATAATTCGCGATAGGTAGGAATATCCGCCAGCACGAGCGGTGTTGCCGATGTTGCAGCCTCCAGAGCGGCAAGCCCGAAAGGTTCGTAAACCGACGGCGACACGAAGACGGCGGCTCGCGCCATCAGCAAACGGACTTCCTGATGTCCGATCGAACCCAGGGCTGCAACGTTGCTGAAATGGGCTACTTGCCCATCGGGACCGTGAACGGACCCGGCAGCAAAAACGGGCCAGCGGATCAGCGATGCCGCGTGGTCGAGGGTGACTGAATTCTTGCCTTCATCCCACCAGCGCGCGGCGGCGAAGACAACGGCTTCCCGCCTCGCGGCCACCGGGCCGGGCCGGGTGCCGTTGTTGACGACGCTGAGGCCGGGAATTGGTCCGTAGCAGGCTTCAAGCATGGCGGCATGGCTTCGGCTGGGCGCAATCACCGCGTTCGCGCGATCGAAACCGGTTCTGTTGCGGTCCCTCTGCCAGGTCCATTCGCCGCCGGCATCCTGTGCCTTCACCGCACGCAGCCATGTCACCACACATGAATGCGACACCGCCACGACCGGGCAGGGGAGATCGAGCCCTACTGCCTGTGCCGGCGCGTTGAGGTGGGCGAGATCGATGGCGTAGTCACGAACGAGGGCGCACAGCTCCTGTGGCAGCCCGTCCAGGTCGGGCTCGTTGCGGGTCATCCAATCTGGCGGAGTCTCGAGCCATACCAGCTCCGCGACGGTGTCGGCTTCCTCGACCTGCTCGGCGGATGGCTTGGGGCCAAGCCCGGCAAGAACGACACTATCGCCGCCGGTGATCAGTTCACGCGTCAGGTCGAGCGCATAACGCCAGACGCCGCCGACGGCGTCGACCGTCATTAGGATGCGTCGCTGGCGCGGGATCAGTGACTGCAACATGCGGCCTCCAATTCGGTTAGCGCACGAGGATGCTTTTCCTGGATGTCGCTAAAGGTGCCGAACGAGGCGAGATAATGCTCGTGCGCGCGCTCCCAGGCTAAGTCGTCGGGGTCACCCCAGAGCTCGCGATAGCTCGGTGAACTGGGATAGGGATAGAGCGGCACCGGTTCGTTTGCCCAGACGCCGCGGTCGATGAGATGCTTTCGCCAATATTCGACCAGAGCCGGATCATCTTCGACTGATCCGATGAGATTGGCTTGAACGAAGGGGACATGACGCCGCGCGTCGACAAGCAATGCGGCCAATTCCTCGGTTCCCAGCCGGCAGCGCTTCGCCAGCATGGCGCGTCCTTCCATCGTCAGGCTTTCGAGCCCTGCCTCGATCGAGACACAACCAGCGGCGCCAAGCAGCTCCAGGAGCTCGGGTTTCCAAAGATCGATGCGGGTCTGGACACCGAATTTGACATCGCGATCCACAAGCGCTTCCAGCAGCGCCTTCTGCGGGAGGAAAATCTCATCGATGAAGTAGATATAGCCAACACCCTGAGCGATCAGCCGATCAATTTCCGCCGTCACTGCATCGTGGTTCCTGCGCCGATACGCATCGCGGAAATCGATCTTGGCGCAGAAGCTGCAATTGTAGGGGCAACCGCGCGAAGCCTCGACTTCGGCACCTAAACCAAACTGCTTCTCATCGAAGCGATGATGGTGATGAGTATGGCCGGCGAGCCAGTCGGACGGCCATTCGAGCGGGGCATGGTGGACAAAGGGGCTGGCGTGGACGAGGCCGTCGCCGGCAAGTTCACCATTTTGCAGATATGCGGTGTACGCAACCGCGCTCCAGTCGTCGCGTCGGCCAAGTTCCGCGACGACCTCCTCGCATTCGCCGCGCACGACGATATCGGCCCCAAGCTTGCGCAGCGTTGGTGCCGGTGTCGCCGAGCCATGCGGGCCGACCGCGACGGTGCGGCCGCCACGGCCGGCGAGACGGTTGAGGAAATCGGCCGGCACGCGCAACTCAGGTGGGGCGCAACGCCAGAACAGATAAGTCGGCGCGGTGCTGATCACGGTCATGGCCGGCCCGAAGTCAGCGACACGCGCGGCAAGCTGGCTGTTGTCCTGCTGCTGGATTTGGCCGTCCAGCATCAGCACGTCGTGGCCATCGGCCTCAAGCATCGCTTTCGAATAGCCCAGTTCGAGCGGCAAGTGCGGCTGACGGCAGCCGAAGTAGATGCTCTCCTCATAGGTCCAGAACGGATTGACAAGGGCTACTCTCATGCCACGCACCTCGCTGGCTCAGGCTGCGGTTCGAGGCGATTGCGCCGCAGCCAATCGGCGAGATGGCGGACCCCTTCGCGCCAGGAGACCGCCGCTTTCCAGCCGAGCGTCATTTCGATCCGACGTGTGTCGGCAACGAAGAACGGCTGGTCGCCGGTGCGTTCGCGCTCATAGCGGATCGAGACGTCGCGGCCGGTGATGCCGTTGATCTCCTCCAGAAGCATGTGCAGGCTGATCGCGTTTTTTGGTCCGCCACCGAGATTGAATGCCTGTCCGCTGGCCTCCTCAATCCGGGCAAGTGCCGCGCGATAGGCCGCAACGGCATCGGAAACATGAAGAATGTCGCGCACCTGGTTGCCGTTGCCGTAGATCGTGATGGGGCGGCCGGACAAGGCGCTGAGCAGAAAATGCGCCACCCAGCCCTGATCCTCAGTGCCGAACTGATGCGGCCCATAGATGCAACTCATCCGCAGCACAACGGTCGGCAGCCCGTAGGATTTGGCATAATCGAGCACGTATTGATCGGCCGCGCCTTTGGAGCAGCCATAGGGTGTGCAGAAATCCAGGCCGCGGTCCTCGCCGATGCCGTTGGCACGGATAGCGGGATCACTGGGCACCCAACGGTTATCCTCCTCGAACACCGCGATGTCGGGGAGCCCGCCATAAACCTTGTTGGTGCTGGCGAAGATCACCGGGATGCATCGGTCGCTTCGACGGGCGGCTTCGAGAACGTTGAATGTTCCCCGAAGATTTATGTCGAAGTCTTCGCTCGGCTGCACGAGGCTCGTGGTCACGGCCGTCTGCGCGGCAAGATGGAATACAGCCGCCGAATTCGCCACAAGCGGCAGCAAGGCGTCCGCGTCCCGGACGTCGACGGTTTCCACGGCGATGCGATTGCCATGCTTCTGCTTCAGCCATGCCAGGTTCTGTTCGACACCGGGGCGACTGAAATTGTCGATGATCAGAACCGGGGTCGCGTCGGACAGCAGGCTGTCGGCGAGGTTCGAGCCGATGAAGCCGCTGCCGCCGACAATCGCGACGTGGGCTTCGCGAGGGTTGCGCAAGTCGGACGTCATGATACCAGCCCCCGCTCTTCCAGTTCGCGTCTCATGTCGGCGCCGCGGTCGATTGCGACCGTGCCGCGCACCCATGCGACAAACTCATCCAGGGAATCCTCCAGCTGCAGCCGTGGTTCAAAGCCGAGCAGATCGCGTGCTTTCGAGATGTCAGCAAAGCAGTTTCGAATGTCGCCCGAGCGTGCCTTGCCAAGGATTTCCGGCGAGCGCTCCGGCACATCCATCGCATCGGCCAGCAGCCGGGCGACCTCGCTGACGGCATAGGCGCGCCCGCTGCCGACATTGATGACATGGCCGCGCGCCTGGCGTTGTTCCAGCGCGAGCCGAAAGGCGCGGGCGACATCGCGCACATGCACGAAGTCGCGCTTCTGCTCGCCATCTTCGAATATCATCGGCCGTTGGCCATTGGCCAGCCGCGAGGCAAAATTGGCGAGTACCCCGGTGTAGGGATTTGACAGCGCCTGCCCGGCGCCGAAGACATTGAACAGGCGCAACGCCACCGCATCGATGTCATAGGCTTCGCCGAAGATCAGCACCGCGCGTTCCTGCGCGTATTTGGTCAGGGCGTAGATCGAGGCGAGGTCGACCGGTTTTTCCTCGTCCGTCGGCAGCGGCGACAGGACGTCGCCCTCCGCCGACAAGGGATTCCATTGCCCGTTCCTGACGCCTTCCGGCCGCCGCCGCGCATTGCCGACGCGCCGGCCGTCCGGCGACGCATAGAGACCCTCGCCGTAGACGCTCATGGACGAAGCGACGACGATCCGTTGGACCGGGTGTCTGATCAGTGCTTCGAGCAGGACAGCGGTGCCGAGATCGTTGGTGCCGACATAGCGGGCGATCTCATACATCGACTGACCGACACCAACTTCAGCTGCTAGATGAATGACGGCATCGACGCCCTGCAGCGCACCAGCGAGCGCATCACGGTCGCGCACGTCGCCCCTGATCAGCTCGGCTCCGGCCGGAATGCTTACCGCTTCCCCGCCATGCACCTGGTCCAGCAGCGCGTCGAAAATACAAACTGCGTAATCGTGCTCAATGAGTTCTTGGGCGACATGTCGGCCGATAAAGCCACAGCCGCCGGTGACCAATATGCGTCTCACGACAACTCCTCACGCAAACCCGCCTTGGCGTTCCGAACTTTTTCGCAAAAGCTTTGTTCCCTGAGCATCAACAAAGATCGATCCGCGGTGCCCAAGCGCACGCTGGAACATTGCAGGCTCTTCGATGTTAGAGCCCAGCGATCGGCCCGTTACGGCGCGCCACCAATCATCCGATCATCGGGATTGATGGTGTGAAAATCGGCGAGGGAAGGCCCGGTTGCTAACCTTGGGAACCGAACGGAGATTTCAATGTCACAAGCAAGGACGACGACCGATCATGACGAAATCCGCCAATGGGTCAGCGACAGAGGCGGCCGCCCTGCCGTGATACGCACCTCGGGCAAGGGCGGTATCCTGCGGATTGACTTTGGCGAGCCGGAGGAAACGCTGGAGCCCATCGAATGGGAGGAGTTCTTCCGCATTTTCGACGAGAATGATCTGGCCTTCCTTTTCCAGGAAGAAACCGGCGGCGGTAACGCCAGCCGTTTCAACAAGTTCATCGAACGCAGCCAGAGCGCCTGACGGCTCGTGTCTAGTGCCGACTGCTGAACGAGACCTCGCGCTGCTCAAAGTGTCGCCCGGCTTGGATGCCTCAAGAAACAATCCGCACCGGTACCGACTTTCCGGCTGGGACATGAGCCTTCTTGGCCCGGTGCCAGAGCGGGACCAGTGGGTTGAGTTCCGGATAGTAGCCGGCGCAATTGCCCTCGGGAATCGAATAAGGCGTAACGCGCAGGCCGTGAACGCGCCGCTCTACACCATCATGGGCATGGGTTTCGAGAGTGATATCCTGGCCCGCGCGCAGGCCGAAACGCCGGATGTCCGCCTCGTTCATCAACAGCACCATGCGCGTGCCATGGATGCCGCGCAATCTGTCGCTGTAGCCATAGACGGTGGTGTTGAACTGGTCATTGGAACGCACGGTGATCAGCGTCAGCACCCGATCGCCGGAAAGGTCGATGTCGGGATTTGCCTCGAGCATGGTCGGTAACTTGAAATTGGCCTTCTTGTTGGGCGTCTCCCACACGCGCTTCGACGCCTTGATGTCGCGATGGAAGCCGCCCGGGGTGAGAAACCGCTTGTTGAAGTCGCGAAAATGCTGGGGGTAGCACCGCTCGATCTCATCACGGATACGGGAATAATCGGCAACCCATTGGTCCCAGGGAATTGAACTCTTGCCGGGCACCGTAGCCATGGCGAGTTCCGCAACGATCTTCGGTTCCGAGAGCAGATTTGGCGAAGCAGGGGGCCGCGAGCCAAAGGAGCCGTGTATGCAGGCGGTCGAATCTTCGACCGAAACCGTCTGGTCACCGCTCGCCTCGCGATCTCGTTCGAGCCGTGACAGGCAGGGCAGCAGATAGGTAACCGCCCCCGGAAAGAGATGGCTGCGGTTAAGCTTGGTCGCGATCTCGACATGCAGGCTGAGTCGACGCCAATGCTTTTCGATCAGGCCGGTCTCGGGCACAGCACGGACGAAATTGCCACCCAGAGCGATAAAGCCCTTCACCGATCCGCCGATGACGCCCTCGCAGGTCTCCACGGTGTCGAGGCCTTTCTGGCGCGGTGGCTGGAAGCCATAGAACTCGGCGAGCTTGTCCAGTGGAGCGAGTTCGGGTTTCTCGGTTATGCCGACCGTGCGCTGGCCCTGGACATTGGAATGGCCGCGCAGGGGCGAGATGCCGGCGCCGGGTTTTCCGATATTGCCGCGCATCAGCAGCAGGTTGCACAGCATCTGGACGTTCTCGGTGCCATGCCTGTGTTGCGTCAGGCCCATGCCGTAATTGCCGATCACCGCCTTCGAAAGACTGTAGACTTCTGCGACATGCTCCAGATCGGCCCGCGCAATGCCTGACCGGCCGACAATCTCATCCCAGCGGGCGGCGCGCAGATAGGCTTCGAAATCGGCGAAGCCATGCGTATGTTCGGTGATGAAATCGACATCCAGGAGCCGCTGATTGCCGCGTTCACGCGCAGCGTCGTCGAGCGCCAGCAGAGCCTTTGCAATGCCGGTCATGGCTGCAATGTCGCCGCCGCCGCGGATTTGAAAGAAGTCGCTGGACATCTTGGTTCCCGGGCCGGGTGACAGCATGTCGACGGGATTTTGCGGGTTCTTGAACCGTTTTAGTCCCCTTTCCGGTAAAGGATTGAAGGTGAACACCGGCACCTGGCGTCGACGTGCCTCCTGCAATGGATGCAGCAGCCGAGGCGCGGTTACGCCGGTGTTGTGGCCGAAGAAGAACATCATGTCGCATTTCGCGAAGTCGTCGAGTTGTACGGTGCCCACAGGGGAGCCGATAGACTCCGGCAAACCCACCGAAGTGGATTCGTGGCACATGTTGGAAGAGTCCGGCAGGTTGGATGAACCGTAGATTCGCGCGAAGAGCTGATACATGAAGGAAGCCTCCAGCGAGGCTCGACCGGAGGTGTAGAAGACGACCGATTTCGGATCGAGTCGCCGCAGCTCTGTGGCGATCTCACGGAACGCACGATCCCAAGCAACCGGCTCATAGCGGTCGCTGACGGGATTATACCGGAGCGGATCGGTAAGCCTGCCCTGCTTTTCCAGATCGTGATCAGGCCAGTCGAGCAGCTCCGTCACTTTGTGCTCTGCGAAGAAAGAAGGTTCGCAACGCAGCTTCGTCTGATCCCACATCGTTGCCTTGGCGCCGTTTTCGCAGAATTCGAAAGGCCTTGGCTGGGCCGGTTTTGGCCCACGAGCAGGAAACACACATATAACCGTCCGCCTTGTTCTGCTTGAGCAGCGTGCTCCATATCCCTGAAAGCAAAAGGCCTTCGCCGCGCGCCTTGCGAACCAGGGACCGAAGCGACCCCCAGCCGCCGGTTGGATGGTCATATTTCTTTATCTCAATGTGATCGGTTACGGCGGGTTTCATGCCAGTCATCCTTGCACGAAGACTAAACAAACCCGACCCGCGACCAATTGTTCCCGCTGGCTCTGCGAAGCCGCAACCTCTTTCGAGCAGAGCCTTGAATGGCGATGTCTCGGAGCGCATGCGACGCGCGGCAGGCGCCGTCGTGGGAACATTTCCTTTGGTCAGCGATTGAAACACGACGCTGAGCACGACCGGAGCGGACGCGATGGGCATCTTGTCAGATATAGACAGAAAGCTGTCGGATAACCTTTACGAGTACGAGACCAGTCTCAGCGATCCTGCAGGGGATCTCCCCAAGGAGGTCGAGGAGAAGGTCGAACTGCTGATGCCGTTCGTCCAGCCTGACGCTCGCGAATTGGTCCGGGCGCAAATCCTGGGCCTCATTCACGAATATAGGAAGGGCGAGGCCGCGTCGCGCTAGGTGCCGGTCGCTGGATGGGTCGATGACATGAATACCGGGCGATCCAACATACCAGACTCGCAGTTGTCTCGCGCCGGGGAGGGCAATCGTGTTGCAGCAACGCGAGAAATGCATGAGGTATATTCCGCCGGTAAATTCCAAGGTCGACTTCGCTCTCTATGCGTTATGTTGATTGCTACGACGTTGACCGCATGCACGTCTTCGACAGACCAGGTATACCAGCAGTCGAGAACTGCGGCCTCCGCCGCACAGACGGCATCGATGGTCTTGGAAGCCTGGCTTGCTGGAGCGGCACCCCGGAACTACACGTCGCTGACATTGCAATCCGTCAGCCACATCTGGTCCGATGCCGAAGCGCAAATCCGATCGGCCGGTTCACCGGAGGGCTCCGACCGAGCGGAGCTCATCAAGGCTATCGAGCAGCTGTCGTCGGCGGCAGCAAGAGCGCAGACAGGATTACGGGATCGTGACCGCGGCAAGGTTGAACAAGCGGAGCGGGACCTGCGAAGAGCCGCCACGACGCTGGGCGCCTACGCCAAATCCTCGGCGCCGCAACAATGAAAAAGCTGCTCGAAATAGCGTTGGGTATCGTCACCAGCATTGGCGGTTTTCTCGAGATCGGCTCGATGGCTACGGCGGCTCAGGCCGGTGCGGCATTCCATTTCCAGCTGGTCTGGGCGGTAGTTCTGGGGACGATCTGCATCATCTTTCTCGTCGAGATGGCGGGTCGGTTCGCCGCGATAAGCCATCACACCATCGCCGATGGAATTCGCGAGCGATTTGGCTTCAACGTCTTCCTATGGCCGCTGCTCGCGATCTTGCTGATCAACTTCATGGTCATGTCGGCAGAGATCGGCGGCGTCGCCATTGCACTCGAACTCACCACCGGGATCGGTTTCCAGTGGTGGGCGCTGCTGGTGGCATTGCTGGCGTGGTTGTTTCTCTGGAAAGGGACGTTCGGCCTTATCGAAAAAGGTGTTTCGATGCTCGGTCTGGTCACACTGTGCTTTGTGGCCGGCGCCGTGATGCTCAAGCCCGACTGGGGTCAGGTCGCGGCGGGCGCGGTTCCCACCCTGCCGGCTCATGACCGGGCCAATTACTGGTTCATGGCCGTCAGTATTCTTGGAGCGTCGATCTCGCCCTATCTGTTCATGTTCTACTCGTCGGGCGCCATCGAGGACCAGTGGGACAGAAGTTATCTCGGTGCCAATCGCGCTATTGCGTCCCTTGGAATGACCTTTGGCGGCACGATCTCCATCGGTGTGCTGATCGTTGCCGCTCTCGTGCTTCCCGCCCACGGCATTGACCAGGTGGACGACTACCATCAATTGCCGCTGATGCTGATCCCGGTATTCGGCTTCTGGGGGTTTGTCCTGTTTGTCGCTTCGCTAGGCATTGCCTGCTTCGGGGCCGCGCTCGAGGTCGGGCTGCAGCAAGCCTATCTCGTGGCTCAGGGCTTCGGCTGGACATGGGGCGAGGACCAGAAGCCGCGCGACAATCCAGGCTTCAGCACGGTTTACACGTTGTCGTTGTTCCTCAGCGCCTTGCCGATCGCTTTTGGCCTCGATCCGTTGAAGCTGACGATCTTCTCCATGGCTTTGACGGCTGCCAGCCTGCCGTTGAGCGTGATTCCCTTCCTCTTCCTGTTGAACGATGAACGTTACGTGGGCAAGCATCGCAATGGGATGATCTCGAACGCGGCGGTCGTCTTCATCATAGCACTTGGTTTCGTGCTGGCGGTCGTGACCATCCCATTGCAGATATTCGGAGGCACGTGATGGATCTGGTGCGCGACATTCTGGACAAGCAAGTGGTCGACCGCGAGCAGGTCAAGATCGGCAAAGTCGATGGGCTGGTGGCCGAACTGAGGCCGGGCAAGCCGCCCAGAGTGGCTGCGATCGAACTTGGGTCCATCACCCTGGCGCGTCGGCTTGGTCCGCGGCCCGGCCGCTGGATGGCGCGATTGGCGGCAAAGCTGGGCGGCAAGGACCATGGCGAGCCGCATCGGATCGCCTGGAACAAGGTGCGCGACATTGGCGTCGATATCGAGTTCGACATCGATGTGCGCGAGACGGCAATCTTCGATTGGCAGAACTGGCTGCGGGACCACGTCATTGGCCGCATCCCGGGAGCGGGCTGATGACGACCGTCAATCTCGAACAGCTTGCCGGGCGACGCGTGCTTTCGCAGCGCGGGGAGAGCGTCGGCTATATCGAGGAGATATGCGCCGAACAGGATGGGGACGATCTCGTGATTATCGAGTTCCATGTCGGTATCTATGCCGCATTCGAGCGTCTCTCCGCTTCAGCGATAGGCGCTGCGGTTCTCGACCTGTTCCGGCTACGCCGCGGCGGCGGCTTTTATCGCATTCCCTGGGACAAGATCGACATCTCCGATCCTGCACGGCCCAGGCTGCTATGTTCAAAAAAAGACCTTTCCCGAATGGAAGGCGGCCGCAAACATCCGCAGGGTAAAGGCCAGACCAGAACCTGACAAAAGAGAGCTTGAAAGCCAGGGCGTGGAAGATTTGTCCGATGTCGCTAAATGGCCGTGCTGCTTTCGCTTGTCGAGAGTCTGATAGCCGAAATTCGGCCGCGCCTAAGCCGATCCCCGCGTCGCGCTGAGCCTTCGTTGGATGCAACTGTCGCAAAGTGATGACGGTCTTTGCGTCGCTCTGTTCGTCGAACGTGATGGTGGTGCGGAACAGGCCAGGATCGTTGTCTTGTCGGCGCCGTGATTGAACTCGATCAAGTGCGGCCTCTCGATGCGCCGGAATTGCACACGGCTCGTATATCGCTTGCCGTCGGGCGCGGGTCTCGAACCGCCATTCGCCGCTGACGCGAATATCTATCGATTTCGTATTAATCTTGACCCGGCCGGGCCGAACCACTGGGCAAGATGGCGCGGATCAGCCCATGCGGAGAAACCAGCTCTCGTGGCGCGTTGATCACGCGCGAGAGGACGATCTCTCGATCAAGCGCCCAAGCGGACAGAGGCGATTCATTTTGACGCGTTTGCGGGGGCATTGGCTTTCCTCTTCCTTCAGTTTCTCTACCTACCCAGTCGATCCAGCCGGTGCTCCCAGATCTCCCTTTGAGCCGCCAACCAAACCTCGATGGTTGCGAGAGCTTCCGTATGCAACGAGCACGTCCTGACGCGCCCGTTCTTTTCGGACGTAACGAGGCCGCTGCTCGCTAGAATGCCGATGGGTGCTTCATCAGGCTCGGCAGCGCCATTTCGAACGGCTTCGCCAGTTCTCCGACAGACGCCTCACCCTCACATAGCCGCATGACTATCGCCCCTACGGATCGCGTCGGAGAGGGCTCCGAAAATGTGGTCGAGTTGCATCGATTGGTTAGCCATGAAGCTAATTATAGCGGGGGCAAACCGTCAATGAATGTTAGCCAGAAAGCTAATGAAAAACTTGAGAGCATGCGTCGTCAATCGAGTTCGCGAACGCATGAACCGAGAGCGCATCGGGCCGGTTTATCAGTTCACGCCTTAGCGAAGAATGGCGGCGAGTATGAAGACCGCAGCTGCCACGAGCACGGCTATGGCAATCACCAAGACGGGCCAGTTGTTGCCGGGCCGTATGTCGGCTCGGTTCTCCATCGGCCGCATCGCATTGGCAAAGCTTGCTTGGTTCTTGAACCGCGACTGTCGTTTGGGAGATGGTTGCCCGGCGTCATTGGGCGTATCCGCCGCCTCAGCGTCGGTCCTGGACGGCGCGGCTGCTGGGTCGAACCCCGGCGTCTTGTCCAGCCCCGCTTCCGTCCAGGCATGGGCTGTCTTCGCCGCAGGTTTTCGGTCCGTGGATGTGGCCATGATCGCCTCCTTTGCAGGCAGAACTTCTGTCTGGCTCGGAAGGTTCCAATCTATTGGATAACCCGCGGCGGCCTAGATTCCCGGACAAAATCGCCGGAACATGCTTCTGGCCGGGGCGTTGAACCTCATGACACGAAATGAGCCGAAGAGGGGCGGCGTCGCCATCGAAAGGTCAGTCGAATGTACCCCTTTGCTTTTCTGCATGAATTGGCCGCCGCCAGAGGCGATGGCCTTCGGCCCGAACTTGTCCGCCTGATGAAAGCGCGCGCAGTGCTCACAGCGCCGGGAATTGCACAGCTCCGGGAAAGGCGCGGGGACGATTTCGAACAGGCGGGGCCAAATCCCGTCGGACATGCCGGGACCGCGCTCCCGGACGCGGTTTTGCGTTTTCCCGGCCGGGCCGGCGCGGAACCGCGAGCGAAACGCCGTCGCGGCTGCGAGCCATAATCGCCTGCGGATGGATTCAGGTGATGGATTCAAATGAGGCGTAGGCCGTTCGAAGCCTGTCGCCGCCCACTTGCGACTTGCTGATCCTCGAGCGGGCTGAGGTCCCACAGCTTCGAGCCGATGGCATTTTCCGGATACCAGAGCCTCGGCGAGACCAGGAGCAACACCCCGAGCAGGCTGGTGTGCGCAGAGGTGAAGAAAAGATGCATGACGGCCCTGCCACAGGCTTGTTCGTGGCCGGGCCGAGGCAGCAGCACCCACCAGAACAGGAGCCCGGTGCCGAGGAAGCTGGCGTGCTGCATAGTGCAAGGGGCCCTGTTGGAGGGCAGCCTCGAACAATGCCGGCACGTGCCATGCCCATATCGCCGTTCCGTGCAGGATGGTGGCGACCACAGGGCGGCTGATGAATGCCCAGATCGCCCGAAGCATGCCTGCACGCGCGGCCACGCCGAGCCCCTGGCGCACCCGCATCGGCAACGCCCACATCATCGGCGCGGTCGGGCAGGAAGCGACCAGCAGAGGCGCAGCGACCGCCATCAGCAATTCGTGCTCGATCATGTGAGCGGCAAAGACGCGCCCGCCCAGGGCATGGATCGGACTTACCAGCGCCACCGCCAACACGGCCCAGCCGGCGGCAAACAGCAAACCCGCCGTGATCGCATGGGGCGACCGCGTCCGCTCCGCCGCCAAAGCCGGATGGCGCCCGCAGCGTAGAGCGACGCGGCTGCCGCGAGCGGCAACGTGATGGGAAGCGCCAGCTTCCAGCCGGCTTCGGGGGCGCCGCTGCCATAACAGATCGAAGTCGAGAAGAGCGCGTCGAAGCTCATCGCCCGCACCCGCCGGGGAACAGCACCGATGAAGTCTGATTGCGATCCGTCACGCGGGACATCCATTGAAGATGCTTCAACGCGCGAAAGGCCCGGAAGTGGCAGTAGCCGGCAGTAAAATTTATCTTCGATGTGCCGCGGCCGATCTGGGATATTTCGCTGTCAAAATCAGTATGCATGCGACGGAACCCGCGCACTGCAGAAATGTTTACCCGTCATGCAATCGGAGATGTGTCATGACCGAGGACGAAAACCGCTATGAAACCGGCGCGACCAAATACCCCGCCAAAGTCGGCGCGGATGCGGCGGATGAATTCTCCCAGGCTGCGGCCGGCAACAGGAAGCCTCCCGGTGGGATTGGGCTGACGCGGCGGATGGGCGAGATGGACGACAAGACGCGCCAGTCGGAAGGGCAAGACCCGCCAAGGAAAAGTGCGCCAAAGCAAGCCACCCCGAGCCCGGCAACCGAAAAGACGTCCGGCGCCGGCCCGGCCGTCGCCGAGCGCTCGAAGGACGCCAAGGCTCCCAAGGGCGGCCGGCAGCCAGGCGCTTACGTCAAGACGTGACTGGCGGCGCGGGACAGGGTCAGCCCATCATCGTCTTCAGGGGCTCCTGGGCAAGGTTCTTTTCTATCTCCTGTCGACCCGGCGTTTCTTTCAGCGCGGTGCGCATGTTCTTGCGGTATTGATCCGGCATGCGCGGCGGCAGCATAGGCTCGTAGGCGTCGACGACGGCCTCTATGATCACGGGGCCCACGGTGGCGAAAGCGGCATCAAGAACGCCTTCAATGTCCTCGGGCCGGGTGATGCTGTAGCCGATGCCGCCCATCGCCTCGGCGGCCAGGGCGAAATCGATCGGTTGGAGTTCGCAGGCAAATTGCGGGTTGCCGAGAAACATCATCTGCTCCCAGGCAATCTGGTTCAGCATGTTGTTCTTGATCACGAGGAGCTTGAGCGGAACCTTGTAGCGCACCGCCGTCGAAAATTCGCCAAGCTGCATGGCGAGCCCGCCGTCGCCAACCACTGCGAAGACTGGCCGGCCCGGGAAGGCTATCCCGCCGGCAATCGCATAGGGCAACCCACAGGCCATCGATGCGAGCGACCCGGAGACGGCGAAGTCCTGACCCGCCTTGATATCGATATGGCGGGCGGCAAGTTCGGTATTTTGGCCGGAGTCGGTTGCGAGGATGGCGTTGGCCGGCATGCGGTCGCCGAATGCCTTCACCACGCGTTGCGGCTTGAGCGGCACGTCGTCCTTGCCTTCAGCCTCCGCCATCATGCCGCGCCAGCGCCGCACACTCTGCCGGGCCTGTTCGAGAAATGACCTGTCTGTTTTCTGCTTCAATCTCTTGTTGAGCAATTGCAGCGTGACGGCGGCGTCGCCGACCAGGCCAGCCTCGACTGGATGGCGCAGGCCTATGCGCTGCGCATTGCGGTCGATCTGGATCCCGCGCGCCTTGCCGGGCTTGGGGTAGTATTCGATGTAGGGAAAGGTCGAGCCGACGATCAGCAGCGCCTCGCACTGCTCCATTATCTCCTGGGAGGCCAAGGTACCCAACATGCCTATGCCGCCGACGACGTTCGGATGATCATCCGGCAGCACGGCTTTGCCGAGCAGGGCCTTGGCGACGGGTGCGGCGAGCAGATCGGCGGTGCTCTCGAGTTCCGCCTTGGCATGCAGCGCGCCGCGTCCTGCGAGGATCGCCACTTTCGAGGCAGTGTTGAGAATGTCGGCCGCGAGATCGAGCTGGGCCTCGTCTGGTTGTTTGCTTCCTTCGAACCACCGGTCCGGCGTGTGCTTCGGCAGGTTGCGCATTGAGCGCTTCGCCGCTGTCTGCTCCTGGACATCGCTTGCTATCGACAGATGGGAAACGCCGCGTCCGGCAAGCGCGGAGCGGCAGGCCAGGCCGGCAACGCTTTCCATATGCGCCGCGTCGGCGACGTGGGCGTTAAAGACGGTCACGTCGTTGAAGACACGGGTCAGATTGACATCCTGCTGTGTGAAGGTCTCGATCAGATCATGGAACTGCATGCCGGTTATGGCCAGAACCGGCGCTTGATCGAGCTTTGCGTCGTAGAGGCCGGTGAGCAGGTGGGTGCCGCCCGGTCCGGAGGTGGCGAGACAGACACCGAGCTTGCCGGTCCATTTTGCATAGGCCGTCGCCATGAACGCCGCCGATTCCTCGTGCCGCACCTGAACAAAACGGATCTTGTCCTGTCTGGTGCGCAGCGCCTCCATGATCCCGTTGATGCCATCTCCCGGCAGGCCGAAGATCACGCGCACATCCCATGCGATCAGCGTGTCGACAAGTATCTCGGCGGTGTTGGGCATCGTAGCCTCCTCTGGTGTTGATGTGCTTGGCTTGGCCGGCGTTGCGGCGAACGGCACCTCGCTTCCAGCCTTTCGAACGCGCGGGCGTGGACATCTCGCGACCAGTGGCCGAACGGCGGACGGGCCGGGTTGTTCCATCGAAGCGGCAAAGCTGCCGCGCGAAAGCGCGGAACCGACACAGCATTTCGATGCAGCTTTCGCGAGGCAGTCCGGGGGAGTCCGATATCCGCAGTCGACAAAGCGCTTATTCGACGCCGTTCGGAACGATCCAGCCGCCTTGCCATTACCACCACCATTACCACCATGAGAAAAGGCCCGGGTCCGAACACCTTGAGGAAGCGATGACCGGACGCCGAACCCATGAGCAGCAAATCCGCATCATCGAAGAACGGGAGAACACCAAGAATGCCGGCAAGGATTTTGATGCGAAGGCAGACCTGAAGCGGTCGGCCGCGGAACGAGAAGCGTTGCGCAAGGGATCGGATATCAGGACCGACACATCTGACCTGGTCGATCCCGACGACCGCAATATCCTTCGCGGCAAAAATCAGGAGAGCGTCCACAATTAGAACCGTGCCGACGAATAAGCACGGTTCCTTGCAGATCACTGGATATAGCTGGAGCGTGAAAGCAGCGATCGGCGATCGGGCCGGAACCTTACCCGAACGGCATTCGTTCTTCGGTCGACGACTGCTCGTTCGCGCCGGTTGATACTGGCGCCAGACCCACCGTCGCGAGCCGAGAGCCGGCCTCGCGCCGGCAATCCAGCGACCGCCGATAGATCCGTTCGCGATGCCGGATACAAATGAAATCAAAGCAAACGAAAGCGAGAGCCGGCAGCAGCTCCTGCAGATGATGACGACGGAACATTTCGTGCTGGAGACCGCCAGGGCCGCCACCATCCAGGAGGCCAACCAGCGCGCCAACCTGTTCTTGACGTCGGTGTCGAGCACCACGATCGCCCTCGCGTTCGTGGCGCAGGTGACCAGGATGGGGCTGCCCTTCGTCCTGTTCAGCCTGACCATGCTGCCTTGCCTCTATTTCATCGGACTGGTGACCTTCGTCAGGGCCGTGCAGGTGGGCATCGAAGATATGGTCCATGCCCGTGGCATGGCACGCAAACCACGACGGGTGGCGATCAGCCTCGAACGCCGCCGGCCGCGCGGCTCTCCTCCAGCGCTGCTACTTCAAAGGTGGCGATCGTCTTCGGTGCGGGCAGGGTTGCCTTGGCCAAGGGAGGAAAGCCAAAAGGCGCGCGCTTGCCGCAACCGACATGCTCGCAGACCCGCTCGAAGGCCTACGCACGCGGGCCGAGGACGAATATCGCCAGCAGCACAATAAAAAGCACGGTGGCGATCACGACACCCCACTTGAGGACTTTTCTGGTGCCGCGCTGTTCATCGTCGCGAGATAAATTCTCCGCCATCGCAGAATTCCTACCGGTGAACTTCGATTAATCGAAACGTGGAGCGTCTAGGCCGGTTCCCCTGCCGCGTGCAAATGCCGTCGCCGTGCTCTTGGTGTTCCAAGCAAAACCAAGGCGATGGCTGTTTCGTCTGGCAAAGCGCACGCTTCACGCCGCGTCAAACTCGCAGACGTGATTTTCGATCCGCGCTGACGCACGCGGGACCGCTGTTCCTTCGGCAAGTCACCTCGGTTCATCGCTCATGGCGACAAGATTCCACAGCACGACCCGATCGACGCCTGCTGCTCA
>NZ_JAMYSC010000054.1:0-38943 GCF_040321755.1 Mesorhizobium sp. M0276
TCCCGCTCAGCCACAAACGACTCAAGGCACGATGGGCCGATCAAAACCTGCTTAGCCTCTTTACTCATATGCGATAGCCCTGCCCCTTGTGGGGAGGGTCGCTGCGAAGCAGCGGGGTGGGGGAGCGGCGATGGCGCCTGTACCCCCCACCCGGACCTACGGTCCGACCTCCCCACAAGGGGGAGGTAGAAGAAAGAAGATCAGGCCGCGGCTTCCTGCTGTTGCTGCACGGAGCGGCTGAGGCGGCGAACCTCCTCGTCGTTGAGCAGGCCTCCGGCGCGCAGCAGGCTGGCAAAGCGGCCATTGCGCAGCGACAGCTCGGTGAAGCCGCCCATCTCGATCACCCTGCCCTTGTCCATGAACACGACCAGATCGGCGTCGCGAACGGTGGTCAGGCGGTGGGCGATGATGAAGGTGGTGCGGTCGCGCCGCAACTCGTCGATCGCTTCCTTGACGCGATCCTCGGTCTCGACGTCGAGCGCGCTGGTCGCCTCGTCGAGCACCAGGATCGGTGCGTCCTTCAGCACGGCGCGGGCAATGGCGATGCGCTGGCGCTCGCCGCCCGACAACTGGCCGCCACGTTCGCCGACCAGCGTGTCGTAGCCATTGCTCTTCGACAGGATGAAGTCCTGCGCGGCAGCCGCATTGGCGGCGGCATGGATCTCGTCATTGCTCGCATCGGCACGGCCGACGCGGATGTTGTCCTCGATCGAGCGGTTGAGCAGGCCCGCATCCTGGAACACGGTGGCGATCGAATGGCGCAGCGACTTGCGGGTCACGGTGCGGGTGTCGATGCCGTCGATCAGGATACGGCCTTGCGATGGCGAGAAGACGCGCTGCAGCAAGTTGATGAGCGTCGTCTTGCCGGCGCCCGTCGGGCCGACAATGGCGACGGTCTGGCCAGCCTGGACCTCGAAGGACACGTCGTCGATGCCATGGCCAGAATTGGCGAATTCGAAACCGACATTCTCGAAGCGGACATGACCGGTGACGTTGGCGAGATCGCGCAAGCCGTCCGGCTCGGCGGCGTCGGCCGCGGAGTCCTCGAGATGGTAGAAGTCCTCGAGCTTGGCACGGGCCTCCGAAATCTGGTTCGCGAACGCCGACATCTGGTCGAGCCTGGCGATCAGCAGCGTGGCAAAGCCGGTGAAGGCGATGACGTCGCCGATGCGCAGCTGACCGTGGGTGACCAGATAGGCGCCGATCAACAGTACGACCATCATCGAGATCGTCGAGGACAGGCGATGCAGCGCATTGGCCATCGCCCACCAGTCGAGCACCGGGTTCTGGGCGTCGAGCAGGTTCTTGACATAGAGGCGCAGCGTATCGGCCTCGTGGCCGAGACGATTGTAGCTCTGCAACACGGCAACATTGCTGACCGAGTCGGTCACGTGCGCGAACACCTTATGGTAGTGGCGCTCCACGGCGGCCTGACCCGCCTTGGTGCGCTTCATCACCAGCCGGCCGATACCGACATAGAGCGCACCGAGCGCCAGCAGCACCATAGACATGCGCAGGTCCATGCTGACCGCGGTCGGGATCAGCAGGAACAGCGCAACCACCGTCGACAGGTGCTGACGCATGAATTCGAGCCACAGGCTGAACAGCGTCTCGACCGCGCGCAGCAGGGTGTGCAGGGCGTTGGAGGTGCCGCGCTGGTGGTGCCAGGCAAGCGGCATGGTGATCACGCGCTCGAACGAGTCGCAAAGCACCTCGCTACGGCGCTTGTGGGCAAAGCGGTCCGCGCCGCGCGCCACCAGCACGAATGCCACGATGTTGAAAGCGCCGAGGCCAGCCCACAGGGCAAGTGTCGTAAACACCGAGCCGCGTTCGGAAATCGCATCGATCACCCGTCCGAACATGATCGGCTCAAGAATGGCGATGATGGCGAGAGCCACATTGGCCGAACAGATCAACGCGACGCGCTTCCTGTCCTGGGCGAGATATCCGAGCGCTCGCCAGTAGATTTGCAGAAGGGTCACCCCAGTTACTCCGCCATGCTGTTTATTGTGCACTGCATCATTTGACTCGTATCGGTTGATACGTCGCAAAACAATGGCCGTGTACCTCTTCAGTTCCCTCAGAGCGAACAAAAGATGGCGACGTTCCGAAATCTGCCGTGATCACCTAACGGTTTGAGAAGACAGGTAAAATGTCAGGCATACGGCGAAATCATGGCAGTTGGCACACGCTGCCACAATTTTAATCAGCGGCAATGTCGGGCGCATGACCAAGGCCGAAATCTCCTTCTGCGCAGTATAGGCCAAAGCCAAGTGCGCTTGCGCCCCGCCTAGCGACGGGGACTACGTCTCGTCGCTCGAGGCGACCGTTACGGCGCACCCCAAGCCTTTGATTTCATGTGCTTCTCAGAGGCATCGCCTTCAGCCGGGCCGACGGCAACGCCGGACGGCATGGCGCCGCGCATCTCGTCATGGCCCAAAAACCGAGCCCCGGGGCTAGGTCCGGGAGCACGCTTTTGGGGCAACATGCATCAGGCCGGGATCCTGACGATGACGTCGGTAACTTCGCCAGCCCTCAGTTCGAGCGCCGAAGCCTTGGTCTTTGCCCCGTTCACCTCCAGCGTCACGGCCTTGGCCTTATTGTCGCGGATGACGCGAACCTTGAGTTCCGCCCCCAGCATCTTGAGGGTTGCCGAATAGCCGTCCCAGTGAGTGGGTAGTTTCGGCTTGAACTGGACACGCTTGCCGCGCCGTTCGATGCCGAGGATGCCTTCTACCGCCGCCCTGTAGAGCCAGCCGGCGGAGCCGGTGTACCAGGTCCAGCCGCCACGGCCGCCCTTGTTGTTGCCGGCATTGCCGTCCCCGGCATAGATATCGGCCGCCACGACATAAGGTTCGACGCGATAGTGCTCGGCCGAGGCCTCGTCGATCGCATGGTTGACGGGGTTCAGCATCGAGAAACAGCGATAGGCCTCGTCGGTCCGCCCCATCTCGGCAAGCGCGATGACGAACCATGTGGCGGCGTGGGTGTACTGGCCGCCATTCTCGCGCACACCGGGCGGATAGCTCTTGATATACCCTGGGTCTTTATCCGTCTTCGAGAAGGGCGGCGTGAACAGCTTGACGATCTTGAGCTTGTCGTCGACGAGCAGCTTGGTCGCCTGCTCCATCGCCGTCGTCGACCGCGCCGGATCGCCCTCTCCCGAAAGCACGCTCCAGGACTGGGCGATCGAGTCGATCTTGCATTCCTGCGATGTTCGCGACCCCAGCGGGCTGCCATCGTCGAAGCTGCCGCGCCGATACCACTCGCCGTCCCATGCCGTGCTTTCAAGCGCCCGCTTCAGCACGTCGGCATGTTTCGCCCAGGCCTGTGCACGCTTGGCATCGCCCTCGACCTTGGCAACGGGAGCGAAGTCACCCAGAGTTTTCAACAGGAACCAGCCGAGCCATACGCTCTCGCCCTTGCCGTGCCCGCCGACGCGGTTCATGCCGTCGTTCCAGTCGCCGCCGAGGATCAGCGGCAGGCCCGCAGGGCTGCTGCGCTTGATGGCGAGATCGAGCGCGCGCGCGCAATGGTCGTAGAGCGACGCCGTCTTCTTCGAGATTTCCGGAGTGAAGAAGGCATCGTGCTCATCATCGCCCAGCGCCTGCCCGTCGATGAAGGGCAATTGCTCCTTCAGTATGGTGACATCACCGGTGACCAACAGGTAGCGCGCCGTGGCGTGAGCCAGCCAGACCACGTCGTCGGAGATCAGGGTGCGCACGCCGGCACCGGTGCGCGGCAGCCACCAGTGCTGGACGTCGCCTTCGGGGAATTGCCGCCGTGCCGCGTTGAGTATCTGGTCGCGCGCCAGTTGCGGATCATGCGCCAGCAACGCAAGCGTATCCTGCAACTGGTCGCGGAAGCCGAACGCACCACTGGCCTGATAGAAGGCGGAGCGGGCACGGATCCGACAGGCCAGGCTCTGATAGGGCAGCCAGTGATTGACCATGGCGTCGAGTGCCTTGTCCGGCGTCTCGACCTGGATGGTGTCGAGGAAGCCACGCCACTCGCGCTCATTGTCGGCCAGACGCTGGTCGAAATCCTTGGCCCGGTGCTTCCGCACCAAGGCACTCGCCTCCTCGGCGGATTCGGCGTCACCGAGCAGCCAGAGCAGCGTCACGTCGCCGCCGGCCGGAATCTCAATGTCGCGGGCGATCGCCGCGCACGGATCGTCGCCGGCCTCGACACGGTCCGACAGTCCAGCACCGCTTAGCACCGCCTGCGGAAGCTCGCTGGAGCCATGCCGGCCGAGGAACTCCGAGCGGTCGGATGTCACCGAATGGACGCCGCCATCAGCGGCGAGGAAGGCCACCCGCTCGCCGAAATCGAGCCCATAGGGATTTTGCGCCAGCAACGCGCCGCTGGCAGCGTCCCGCGCCGGAACGATGGTTGCCGCCGTGCGCGACCGATGCCCGCCGAGCACCCATTCGGCATAGGCATACACACGCAGCCGTGCCGGCACCGAACCGGCATTCTGGATACGCAGCCGCGAAATTTTCACCGGATCGACCGGATCGACGACATGGGTAAAATCCATCGACAACGGCCCGCGTTTCGAACGGAAGGTCGAGAAACCCTGGCCATGCCAGGCCTCGTAGGTCATCGAGGGATCGCGCACCATGGCGGCGAGCGGCGAGAACGCCTTGCCGCTGGCTTGATCGTAGATGTAGAGGCCCTCGCCCGGCCGGTTCGAAACCGGATCATTCGACCACGGCGTCAACTGGTAGTCGCGGCTGTTTCGGCTCCAGGTGAATGCAGCACCCTCGGCCGAGGTATGGAAGCCGAACGAAGCGTTGGAGACGACGTTGATCCAGGGCTGCGGCGTCGTCCGCCGGCCGGCCAGGCGCACGACATAGTGCCGCCCGTCGCCATCGAAACCGCCAAACCCGTTCCACTGGCTGAGCCCGCTTCCATCGGCGCTGACATTGGCCACCGCCTGCGAGGCGAATGCATGGGTCGCGGGCGTCGGCGATGGCAGTTCACGCGGAACCGGCAATGCTGCCGGCAACAGGGCGTCGCGCGCCTGCAAAGCCGCTGCTTCGGCCCGCTCGATCTGGTCGAAGATGGTGCCGTTGCGCGTGTGCAGGACGACGCGGGCGACGGCGAGCAGCGTCTTGTAGGTCGTATCGTCCATAAGATCGCGGCGCACCGCGAAAATGTGCTGGCGAGGTCCGAGCTCCTTGCCGCGCAAACGGCTGTTTTCGCATAGCGTCTCGACCGCCCGTTGCAGGTCCTGGACATAGGAGGACGCCTGCTCGTTGACGACGACGAAGTCGATCATCATGCCACGGCTGCGCATATATTCCTGGAAACGCAACGCCTGGGCGACGATTTCCAGATCGGCCACGTCACCGATCCTGACCAGGAAGATCGGGAAATCGCCGGAAATGCTGGTCGGCCACAGGCTCGACTGCTTGCCCAGCCCCGTGGAAATGGACTCGGCGGGAAGACGCAGGAACGGATCCGGATAGATCAGGTAGCGCGCCAGCTTCTGGACATTGGCGGCATCGGTCAGGCTGAGGCCCATATGACGCGTCTGGACCTGGCTGCGCGTCCAGGCGAGCATGGCCTGGCGGGCAAAACTCTCGGGATGATCGAGCCGGGCGATAGCCTCGTCCAGTTCGGCACGGCCGGCGCCGACCACAGTCCAGAAAGTCAACGATATCTTCTTGTTGGCCGGCACCCGCACTTGCCGGCGCAGCGAGGCGACGGGATCGAGCGTGAAGCCTGAATGGCCGCCGAGCCTGGCGCCCGGATCGAACGCGGCTGCGTCGACAATGGTACGGCCACGGCCGATGAAGGCGCGCCTGTCGGTCTCGGCCTCGGCATCGCGCGCCGATCCTGATGGATCGGTGACGAAATGCACCATGGCGATATCGGGCTCGCTGGTCTCGCGCTTGCGCCGTGTGGCGAAGATCGCCGCGTTATTCGCAGAGATTTCGGTTTCCACGAACATCTTCGAGAAGGCCGGATGCGCGTTGTCGGATGCTTCCAGACCGAGCACCAGTTCGGCAAAAGAGGTCACTTCAATGTGACGGTCGGATGGGCCATCATTGTAGAGCGTGACCCGACGCCCCTCGCCGTTGCCTTCCGAAACGACGATACATTCGACCTCGGAGCGCAACGTCCCCACCGATTTGACGAAGCTCGCCTTGTCGTCGGAGAACAAGGTCTGCGCCGTTTCCTCGGCCGCACGCTTCGGCTCCGATGTCGCCGACCACCAGTCGCCGGTATCGGCGTCTCGCAGGAAGATGTAGGACCCAAGCCGGTCCTCGGTCGGGTCCGGCTGCCAGCGGGTGACGGCGAGATCGCCCCAGCGGCTGTAGCCCGAGCCGGTCGCCGTGACCATCACCGAATAACGTCCGTTCGACATGACGCTGGTCGAGCGCAGCGATTGCAGCGGGTTGAGCACGATGCGGGTGTCAGGGCTCTCGATCTCGGTCTCGTCCTTGGAGCGTTCGTCGGCCTCGGTCCTGACGGTCGCGGTCGGAATGTCGCGGGGCGCCCTCTCCTGCAGCAGCAGTTCGGCCGATTCGATGACCGGATCGCTGTGGAAGCGGTCGCGCATGCGACCTTCGAAGATGGCGTCGGCGACCGCCACGATCGACATGCCCGAATGGTGCGCCATGTAGTTTTGCACGACGACATGGTCGGTGCCTTCCGGCACGCGCTGCGGCGTGAAGTCGACGGCGTCGTAGTAGCCGTGGCGGCCTAGTGCGCCGACTTCCCTGAGCCGGGCGAGATTGTGCACGGCCTCACGCGGGTTGAACTGTGCCGCCAATATGGTGGCGTAAGGTGCGATTACCGTGTTTTGGCCAAGGCCGCGCTTCAGCCCGAGGCCGGGCACGCCGAAATTGGTGTACTGGTAGGTCAGTTCACGGTCGCGGGCATTGTAGGCCGCTTCGGAAATGCCCCACGGTACGTTCTTCTGGCGGCCATACTGGATCTGGCGCTTGATGATCAGCTTGCTGGTCTGGTTGAGGATCGAACCGTGCGGCTCCTTCATCACCAGCGGCGGCATCAGATATTCGAACATCGAGCCGGACCACGACATCAGCGCGCCCTGAAACCCGATCTCGACGATCGGTCGGCCAAGCCGGAACCAGTGCTCGGTCGGCAGGTCGCCCTTGGCGATGGCGAAAAGGCTGGTCAGCCGCGCCTCGGAAGCCAGAAGGTCGTAGCAGCTTTCGTCGAGCTGGTGTTCCTCGACCCGGTAGCCGATCGACAGCAATTTGCGCTCCGGCCGCATCAGGAAGGAGAAATCCATCTCGAAGGCGAAGCGGCGCGTGCGCTCGCGCAGGGTGATCAGCTTGGCACGCAATGCCTCGACGGCATTGTCGTCGCTGTGCGCGTCGTGGACATGCGCCTCGCAGGTGGCCTCCAGCCTTGCCGCCCAGTCGACGATGACGTCGCTCTGGGGCGACGCCGCCTCGGTGTGGATAGCTGTGGCAAGCTTGCGGATCTCGCCGGCAAGCACAGCCAGGTTGATGGTGCGGATCGACGCCATCTCCGGCTGCGCCTTGATGGTGTCGACCGCGCGCCGCATGCCGTCGAGACGGTCGGCGAGGCGCTGGCGCAGGGGGCGCAGCTGGCGACGGTCATCGGGCAACTCATCAAGGCTTTCGCTGAGAACGGTGACCGTGTCGAGAATGCCTTCGAAATCACCCTGGAGATGGACGGAGGGTGCCTCCGCCCATTCGGCGCAGGCTGCCGCCACAGCCACCAGATGGCCGGCAAGATTGCCGCTGTCGACGGCCGAGATGTAGAGCGGGTAGAGCGGCTTCAGTGTCGTCGTGTCGTACCAGTTGAAGAGGTGGCCGCGGTCGCGCGGCATACCCTCGATCGTCGACATGGTGGCGTCGATGCGGGTGATGGCATCGGACAGGCTGATCCAGCCGAAATCGCGGGCCGATACGACGGACAGCAGGTAGACGCCGATATTGGTCGGCGAGGTACGTGGTGCGACGACCGGCGCCGGGCTTTCCTGGAAATTGTCGGGCGGCAGATGGTGGTGCTCTGACGTCACGAAGCTTTCGAAATAGTGCCATGTGCGCCGTGCCACCGTGCGCAACGCATGGATGTCAGCTTGCGATATGCGCAAGCGATCCTCGGTTTCGGCCGAACGGCTGATCCAACTGGCGATGGCGGGCGAGCCAATCCAGAACAGCGCGAAGAAGAAGGCGACGAAGGCACCGGTGGAATCGGCCAGCACCGGAATGGCAAGGCCGACGAAGCCGATGATCACGGCGCCATACATCATGCCGTAATAGGAACCGACACTATTGTCGCCGCTCTTATGCGCCTGCGAGGCAGTCCGCCATTCCAAAAGATTCTGGCGGCTGACGAACAGCCGGTACAGCGTGCGGACGATGGCATCGCCCATCATCCAGGCGTTGTGCGCCATCAGTACGATCTTCAGCGCCACCATGGCGGTGCCGAAGGCAACGTCGCGTGCCAGGGCCGAAAAATGGCCGCGCGGCGTCTGGTCGCCGCTCTTGGGAAGGATGGCGTTGACGATGTTGAATGTCGGCGCCATGAACAGGCTGAGGATCAGCAAGGCCTGCCATTGCGCCGCCTGCGTGAAGGGCAGCAGCGTCCAGCCGCCGATCGCCGCCATCACCCAGAAGATCGGTGTCAGCGAGCGGCGCAGATTGTCGATCATCTTCCAGCGCGACAGAGCCGGCACGCCGGAGCGCGGATCGAGCATGAAGCCGAGCAGCTGCCAGTCGCCGCGTGCCCAGCGATGGTGGCGCGAGGCATCGACCGAATAGCGCGTCGGATAGTCTTCGACCAGTTCGACGTCGGTGACCAGCGCCGCGCGCGCCAGCGCGCCTTCCAGCAGATCGTGGCTGAGGATGGTGTTTTCCTCGATTCGGCCCTGCAGCGCCGCCTCGAAGGCGTCGACATGATAGAGGCCCTTTCCAGTGAAAGATCCGTCGCCGAAGACGTCCTGGTAGAGATCGGACACGGCAAAGACATAGGGGTCGAGGCCGCGATTGGCCGAAAAGACCCGCTGGAAAAACGATGCATCGTCGCCGCTGGTCAGCGACGCGGTGATGCGCGGCTGCAGGATCGCATAGCCAGCCGTGACGACGCGCTTGCTGGCATCGAAATGCGGGCGGTTGAGCGGGTGGCAAAGCTTGCCGACCATGGTCGCGACCGCGTCTCGAGTGGTGCGCGTGTCGGCATCGAGCGTCATCACATGGACGACGTTCTCCGGTAACGGCACATCGAGCGGCAGGAAGGTGGTGTCGCTGTCACCGCGCAGCAGAAGGTCGAGCTCGTGCAGCTTGCCGCGCTTGCGCTCCCAGCCCATCCAGGACCCTTGAGCCGCATTGAAGAGCCTGCGCCGGTGCAGGATGTAGAAACGCGGCGCACCTTCGGAGGGATAGCGGTCGTTGAGACGGGCGATCTCGGCGCGGGCGAATTCGAGGATTTCAGTATCCGCCGCATCGATCTCGGTCTTGCTGTCGGGCCAGTCCGACAGCAGCGCGAAATGGATTTCATCGGCTGTGTTGGCGAGATGATGCACCTCGATGTTGCGGACATTCTCCTCGACGTCGTCCCGTGAACCGATCAGCGACGGCACCACCACCAGCGTGCGCGCCTCGGGCGGCACGCCGTGCCTGTAATCGTAGCCGACGAGGCGCGTCGGTTTGAGGAACAGCGAAACGACAGTGTTGAAGAAGGCGAGCGCGCCCTCGCTGGCCGGCACTGCAAACAGCACCAGCATCAGGGCGATCGACGGCACCGACAGGCCGAGATTGGCGAGTGCATTGCCGGAGAGGACCAGAAGCAGGGCCGTCAGCGCAAACACCGGCACGACGATGCCAAGCCATCCGGTCTTGCGGAAGGCTCGTTTGAACGTCTGGCTGACGGTAGGCCGATAGCCGATCGCTTTCTCCAGCTCCAGCCGGCGTGGGCCGACGAGAAAGAAACCCACATCGGTGTGGGCGGATGGCGTTGATACGGCATCGCCGACATCATCGCGCAACATGGTCTCGCCGGCAGCGTGGCCGGCCAGTTCGATGGCTTTGTCGGCGACACGATATTCGGAGAGGTCCGAGCGGCGCGCCAGTTCCTCGATCGCAGTCCGGTACTGGTCACGCGAGAAGAAGTCGAGCGCGGCGAAATCGGTGCGCTCGCGCAGCACCGTATCGATGCGGCTGACGCCTTCGAACCAAACGGTCCAGTCGACGTCGTTGATGAGGCGCAGGCCGCGGATGATGTTGCCTGTCGTCACATTGCCGCTGGACAGCGTCTGATGCTCGGAAATGATGATTTCCTCGGCGTCGGAGCCGGCCTTTTCGAGTTCACCTTCCAGCCATTCCAAGGCCTTGCCGGCGTTCTGCGATCCATCGCGCAGACGGTAGAGCAGCTGGGTGGCAAAGGTGGTGTCCTGCGCATGGACGCTGAAGTTGGACAGGATTGCCTGCCGGTCGGAACTGTCGTCGATCGCCAGAACCTTGTCCGCCACATCATTGGCGATCTGGCGCATCTGACGGGTGCGATTGACCCTGACCGCCAACCGGCGGAGATTCTCGATCAGGACGAAGCGCAACAGGGAAGGCAGCGCCCAGAGCTCGCCGATCTTCAGCGGCTCGACCGATTGAAAACCCTGGACGATGGACTTGAACATCGTCGCCGAGACGGAGCTGTCCGAATGCGCCATATAGGTCCAGGCCAGCGCCAGCGCACGCGGCACGCTGCCGTTATCAGGCAGTTTCAGGGTCGGCAGCTGGCGATAGAAGCGGCGCGGCAGATCGCGCTTGACCTGGAAAATAGTCTCTTCGACCAGATAATTGTTGTCGAGCAGCCATTGAGCCGACGGCGTGATCGTCTCGCCCCTCGCCTGCGCCGCATTCGTCGACCGGTAGACTTCCAAAATCTTCTTGGCACTGTCACGGATACGGGCCTGAAAATCGAAAGGCGTCAGGCCGAACAAATCCGTGAGGTCGCCGTTTGCCAGCCTTTCACCGAGCAGCCGAAGGCGCTCCTCAGGCAGGTAATTGGAGCGGATCGGCTCTTCGGTGATGGCCGGGAAGCTCGCGCTTGTCTTCTCGATTTGGGCAGGGGTCGTCTGAATATTCATTGAAAATTCCGTAAGCGGGGCAGTCAGCGGCGTCACCGCCACGGCAATGGCCCTAAAACCGATTCAATTGCAATTGGTTGCATAAGCCCCATTTGCCGAAAGTTTGTTTCCGCACCGCGACAGGGCGTCATCTCTCAGCGAAAAACAACGACGAGCGCCCCTCTTCCCGTCGGGATCGATCGACGGAAAGGATTCGGGCTTTTTCGTGATGCCCGCCTTCAGCTTACGCTATTATTCGCCGGCATCGCGATCATGTTTGGAAACAGGCGTTAACCATTGCCGGAAATGCCGCCGATCCGGATCACGAACAGCGTTGCGTCATGGGCTGGCCGGGCAAGCAGGCTGGCGCTGTCCGGACCGGCTATCAACGTGTCCAGCGCTCCGAGGCGAACCGGTTCGGCGCCGGGCACAGTGACTTCGCCGTTCAAGCACAAGATGAGGGTCGTACCGGCTTCAGTCCGGATTTCCGCAGGTGTCGAAATCGACAGGCGTTCGACCGAATGCCTCATCCGGCTTCTGCGGGTCATGACATTGAGATCGGTGATCGGCCCGCCGATCAGCGTGGCCGAGGTCTGCACGTCGGCCGGGAAGGAAAACAGGGCGGTCGCCCTGTTTATGGATGTCGGCGGGTAGCCGGCAATCTCGAGGACGATGCCCTCGCCTACGAGCACGGCAAGGGTGCGATCGATGCCGGCAAACTGCGAGAACGGGCCGCTCGATTCGACGCGCGCCATCGAGACGCGCCAGTCGAAGTCGTCGAGGCCGGCCCCAATGGGCGAAACGGCGATTTCGGTCGTCACGCCACCGCCGTTCTTCCACGGCATCGACCGGTATTCGGCTGCCCGCAGGATGCGCATCGGTCAGCCAATCAGCCGAGAATGCCGGGCAGGTTGAGCTGGTGCTCCTTGGCGCATTCGATGGCCGTGTCGTAACCGGCATCGGCGTGGCGCATCACGCCGGTCGCCGGGTCATTCCACAATACCCGTTCCAGGCGTTTGGCCGCTTCGCGCGTGCCGTCGGCGACGATGACCATGCCGGCGTGCTGCGAGAAGCCCATACCGACGCCGCCGCCATGGTGCAGCGACACCCAGGTGGCGCCCGACGCCGTGTTGAGCAATGCGTTGAGCAGCGGCCAGTCGGACACGGCATCCGAGCCGTCCTTCATCGACTCCGTTTCGCGGTTCGGCGAGGCGACCGAGCCGGAATCGAGGTGATCGCGGCCGATGACGACCGGCGCCGTCAGCTCGCCCTTGGCCACCATCTCGTTGAAAGCGAGGCCGAGCCGATGCCGGTCCCCGAGACCAACCCAGCAGATACGTGCCGGCAACCCTTGAAAGGCGATGCGCTCACGCGCCATATCGAGCCAGTTGTGCAGATGGGTATTGCCGGGCGTCAGTTCGCGCACCTTGGCGTCGGTCTTGTAGATATCCTCCGGATCACCCGACAGGGCCGCCCAGCGGAACGGGCCGATGCCACGGCAGAACAGCGGACGGATATAGGCCGGCACGAAACCGGGGAAGGCGAAAGCGTTCTCGAAGCCTTCTTCCTTGGCCACCTGGCGAATGTTGTTGCCATAGTCGAGCGTCGGTACACCGGCGTTCCAGAACGCCACCATCGCCTCGACATGTTCGCGCATCGAAGCGCGGGCCGCCTTCTCGACCGCCTTGGGATCGCTGACGCGCTTCTCGCGCCATTCGGCCATCGTCCAGCCCTTCGGCAGATAGCCATTGATGGGGTCATGAGCCGAAGTCTGGTCTGTGACCATATCGGGACGGATACCGCGCCTGAATATTTCGGGAACGATCTCAGCGGTATTGCCCAGCAGGCCTACCGACTTCGCCTCGCCAGCCTTGGTCCAGCGCTCGATCATCTCCATCGCTTCATCGAGCGTCTCGGCCTTCTCGTCGACATAGCGTGTGCGCAGGCGGAAATCGATCGAGTCCGGATTGCATTCGATCGCCAGGCAGCAGGCTCCTGCCATGACAGCGGCGAGCGGCTGGGCGCCGCCCATGCCGCCGAGCCCGCCAGTCAAGATCCATTTTCCCTTCAGATTGCCGCCATAGTGCTGGCGACCGGCCTCGACGAAGGTCTCGTAAGTGCCCTGCACGATGCCTTGCGTGCCGATGTAGATCCACGAGCCGGCCGTCATCTGGCCGTACATCATCAGGCCCTTCTTATCGAGCTCGTTGAACTTTTCCCAGTTGGCCCAATGCGGCACGAGGTTGGAGTTGGCGATCAGCACACGCGGAGCGTCCGGATGGGTGCGGAAGACGCCGACCGGCTTGCCCGACTGCACCAGCAAAGTCTCGTCATCGGCCAGCGTCCTCAACGACGCGACGATGCGGTCAAAATCGTTCCAGGTGCGCGCCGCCCTGCCGATGCCGCCATAGACGACCAGTTCGTTGGGATTTTCGGCGACGTCCGGATCGAGATTGTTCATCAGCATGCGCAGCGGTGCTTCCGTCAGCCAGGAGCGGGCACTGATTTCCGTGCCTCGCGGGCTGCGGACTTCGCGGATGTTGTGGCGAGGATTGTTCATGGCGTCACTCCAAAAGGATCGAATTTCAGACGCGCGCCCAGGATGTCGCGGCCTCTAGGATTTTCCGCAGCGTGGCGCGGATCGGTGCTGCGAACTCGGCATCGTAAGGCACCGGCCAGTTGTCCGGCATACCCTTGCCCTCGGGCTCGCGCATGTAGCCGCGGTTGGAGAGTTCCATCTGCAGCGCATGCACGCCCTGTTGCGGCTGGCCGAAATAGCGTGTGATCCAGCCGCCCTTGAAGCGGCCATTGACGGCGGAGGCTTCGCCGGTTTCGGCCATGATCTGACCGATCATCGTCTGCAGGGCCGGATCGGCGCTCTTGCCGTCATTGGTGCCGAGATTGAACACCGGCAGCATGCCGTCGAACAGGCGCGGTAGCACCGAGCGGATCGAGTGGCAGTCATAGACGACGATCTTTTCGTGCAGGCCTCGCAGCCGGTCGATCTCGGCCTGCAGCGCGGCATGGTAGGGCGCGAAGAATTTTTCACGGCGCTCGTCGATCTCCGACGGCCCCGGTTCTTCGCCCTCCCGATACAGCGGATCGCCGTCGAAAGTCTCGGTCGGGCACAGGCCAGTCGTCGCCTGACCGGGATAGAGCGAGGCGCCGGACGGATCACGGTTGACGTCGATGACGGTGCGCGAGATAGCCGTGTGCACGACGGTCGCCCCAAGGTCGGTGGCGAAATCGTAAAGCTTGTCGATCCACCAGTCACAATCGCGACGGCCAAGCCAGGGCGACACCAGCCGGTTCTCGAGGCCGGCGAGGTCGATGCCGGTGTGCGGGATCGAGACCAGCAACGGGGCCGTGCCGCGCGTTATCGTGAGCCACGGCGCGCTTGCCATCATGCCGCTCCAGAAATCGACGGCAGCGCTACGGTGCCGGCAGCCCTGATGGTCGCGCCGCTGCGCACCATGGCGATGGCCTTTTCCATGTCGGGGTGGAAATGCCGGTCATTGTCGAGATGAGGCACCTCGGCCCGGACCAGCTTGCGCACGGCTTCAAGTGCCGCGCTCGACGCCAGCGGAGCATGGAAGTCGCAGCCTTGTGCCGCTGCCAGCAATTCGATGCCGATGACCGCGGTGGCGTTCTCGACCATGCCGATCAGCCGGCGCGCGCCATGCGCGGCCATCGAAACGTGGTCTTCCTGGTTGGCCGAAGTGGGTATCGAATCGACGCTGGCCGGATAGGCTTTCTGCTTGTTCTCGGAAACCAGGGCTGCCGCCGTCACCTGCGGGATCATGAAGCCGGAGTTCAAGCCGGGCTTCGGCGTCAGGAAGGCCGGCATGCCCGACAATGCCGGGTCGACCAGCATGGCGATTCGGCGTTCCGACAGTGAACCGATCTCGCAGACCGCAAGCGCGATCATGTCGGCGGCGAAGGCCACCGGCTCGGCGTGGAAATTGCCGCCCGAAAGCGCGGTGTCGTTCTCGGCGAAGATCAGCGGATTGTCGGTGACGCCATTGGCCTCGGTGCCCAGCATGTCGGCGGCCTGGCGCAGGACGGTGAGTGCCGCGCCCATGACCTGCGGCTGGCAGCGCAAGCAATACGGATCCTGCACCCGCTCGTCTCCAACCCGGTGCGATTCACGGATGGCGCTGCCGGCCATCAAATTGCGCAGCGCGTCCGCCGTCTCGATCTGGCCGCGATGTTGTCTCAGCGCATGGATGCGTGGGTCGAAGGGGGCGTCCGAGCCTTTTGCCGCATCGGTCGATAGCGCACCGGCGACCAGTGCAGACTGATAGAGCACTTCGGCCTCGAACAGGGCAGCCAGCGCATAGGCGGTCGAGAACTGCGTGCCATTCAGCAACGCCAGACCTTCCTTGGCGCCCAAGGTCACGGGCTCCAGCCCGTGCGAGACGAAGGCCACCTTGGCCGGGAAACGGCCGTGCGGGGTAAAGCATTCGCCGACGCCGATCATCACCGCCGTCATGTGCGACAGCGGGGCAAGGTCGCCGGAGGCGCCGACAGACCCTTGCGCCGGCACCACCGGGATGACGTCGTTCGCCAGCATGCCTTCGAGCAATTCGATGGTCTGCGGCCGCACGCCGGACGCACCTTGCGCCAGGCTGGCGAGCTTCAGCGCCATCATCAGCCGGCAAATGGCTGATGGCATCGGCTCGCCGACACCGGCGGCATGCGACAGCACGATGTTGCGCTGCAAGGTCTCGAGATCCTCCGCGGGGATGCGGACGCTGGCCAGCTTGCCGAAGCCGGTGTTGATGCCATAGACCGGCTCGCCCTTGGCAACGATCCTGGCGACGGCTTCGGCGCTCGCCTTGATTTTCGGCCGGCAGGCATGGTCCAGCTTGGGCACGGCGCCGCGGTAGATGGCGCGCCAGTCGGCCAGCGTCGCGTTGCCGGGCTTTAGGGTTAGTTCGGTCATTGTCCTCTCCAGATGCGGGCATGCAGCGGATTGAAGCCCATGCGGTAGACGAGTTCGGCGGGGCGCTCGATGTTCCAGATCGCCAGATCGGCGGATTTTCCGGCTTCGAGCGTGCCGGTTTCACCCAGCTTACCAAGCGCACGGGCGGCCTCGCGGGTGACGCCGGCAAGGCATTCGTCGACCGTCAGGCCAAACAGGGTCGCCGCCATATTCATGGCCAGAAGCAGCGAGGTCAGCGGCGAGGTGCCGGGATTGTTGTCGGTGGCGACAGCCATCTTGACGCCTTGCTGGCGAAACAGGCCGATCGGCGGCTTCTTGGTTTCGCGAATGAAGTAGTAGGCGCCGGGCAGGATCGTCGCCACGGTTCCCGCCCTGGCCATCGCCGCTGCACCCGCCTCATCGGTGTATTCGAGATGATCTGCCGACAGTGCGCCATAGCGGGCGGCGAGTTCGGCGCCGTGCAGGTTGGACAGTTGGTCGGCATGGAGCTTGACCGGCAGGCCGGCGGCCTTGGCCGCATCGAAGACGCGCGCCATCTGGTCCGGTGAAAAGGCAATGCCCTCGCAAAAGCCGTCGACGGCATCGGCCAGCCCCTCGGCGGCAATCGCCGGGAGAATTTCTTTGGCGACCAGATCGATAAAGCTGTCCTTGTCACCCTCGGCTTCCGGCGGCAGGGCATGGGCGCCGAGGAAGGTTGTGCGGATCGTCACCGGACGCACGTTGCCCAACTGCCGCGCAGCACGCAGCGATTTTTTCTCATTTTCCAGATCGAGCCCATAGCCCGACTTGATCTCAACCGTGGTCACAGCCTCAGCGATCAGCGCATCGAGGCGGGGTAGCGATTGCGCGACCAACTCGCGCTCGCTGGCGGCGCGCAGCGACTTGACCGAGGAGACAATGCCGCCGCCAGCCCTGGCGACCTCTTCATAAGTGGCACCGGCCAGCCGCATCTCGAACTCGTTGGCGCGGTTGCCGGCATGAACCAGATGGGTGTGGCAGTCGATCAGGCCGGGCGTGATCCAGCGGCCCTCGCAATCGATCGTCTCGGCACCCTTGGCAAATGCCGCAGGGATCTCCGATTCGGGACCGGCATAGACTATGCGGCCGTCACGTGCAGCGATCGCGCCCCGTTCGACGATGCCTAGTCCGGCCTCGTTTTCGGCCAACGTCGCCAAGCGTGCATTGCGCCAGATGCGAACCGCCCCTGCCCGGCTTTTGCTCTCTGCAACCATCATCTTTTCCGTTTCAATCGATGGCGATTATGTATATACATATTGAAACGCACCGCAAGTGCCATCATCGCACGAGAGACAGAGAACCGGAGAGAAAAGTGACTGATATCTTCGCGGAACAGGCACTCCTTCCCAATGGCTGGCACGACAATGTCCGGCTCAGCTTCGCCAAGGGACGCATCACGGGCGTCGAGCCTGGAGCCACAGCGCAGGCCGGCGACGATCGTCACGCCATCCTGCTGCCCGGCATGCCCAACCTGCACAGCCACGCCTTCCAACGCGGCATGGCCGGCCTTGCCGAGCTTCGCGGCCCCTCCGCCGACAGTTTCTGGAGCTGGCGCGAGGTGATGTACCGCTTCGCCCTGTCGATGACGCCCGATCAGGTCGAGGCTGTTGCAGCACAACTCTATGTCGAGATGTTGGAGGCCGGTTTTTCGCGCGTCGGCGAATTTCACTATCTGCATCACGACCGTGACGGAAAACCCTACACCAACCTCGCCGAAATGGCAGAGCGCATCGCGGCCGCGGCCGGTGAAACCGGTATCGGCCTAACGCTGCTGCCGGTGTTTTATGCGCACTCGTCTTTCGGCGGCACTGCTCCGAACCAAGGCCAGCGGCGATTCGTCAACGATGTGAATCGGTTCTCCCGGCTTGTTGAGAAAAGCCGCGAAACGGTTCGCACTTTGAATCAAGCCGTTGTCGGCGTTGCCCCGCACAGTTTGCGCGCGGCGACACCACAGGAATTAGCCGAGGTGGCTGCCATGGCGCCAGACGGGCCGATTCACATCCACGTCGCCGAGCAGGTGAAGGAGGTCGAGGATTGCCTTGCTTGGTCGAGCGCGCGGCCAGTCGAATTTCTGCTTGGCCATGCCGAGGTCGACCAACGCTGGTGCCTGATCCACGCCACGCATATGACCGATGCGGAAACGATCGGCATAGCCAAGAGCGGCGCGATTGCCGGTCTCTGCCCAGTCACCGAGGCCAATCTCGGCGACGGCATTTTTGCCGCGCCGCTGTTCAGAGAGCATGGCGGCCGCTTCGGAATCGGCTCCGATTCCAACGTTCTGATCGGGCTGCCCGACGAATTGCGCCAGCTCGAATATTCGCAGCGCCTTGCCCATCGCGCCCGCAACGTGCTCGCGGTCGCCGGCGGCTCGACCGGCCGCGCGCTGTTTGACGCCGCACTTGACGGCGGCAGCGTCGCGCTTGGTGCCGGCGCCTCAGCGATTGCCGCCGGCGCATCCGCCGATCTCGTCTCGCTCGACGCCGGCAGTCCCTCGCTGGCCGGCAAGAGCGGCGACGCAATCCTCGACGCCTGGATCTTCGCCAATGGCAGCAAGGTCGACTGCGTTTGGGTGCATGGCCAAAAACAGGTCAGCGGCGGCCGGCATGCGAGGCGCGAGGCCATCGCCGAGCGGTTTCGCAGCGTGATGAGGGCGCTTTCGGCATGAGCATGATCGGGATAATAGGGACGGAAGGCGGCGGCTCGCTGCACCAGCGCATCCTGTCCGACATCAGCGAGCGCATCATGTCCGGCGCCTGGGCGCCTGGTCACCGCATTCCGTTCGAACACGAACTGAGCGCGCAATACAACTGCTCGCGCATGACGGTGAACAAGGCGCTGTCGCAGCTTGCCAAGGCTGGACTGATCGAACGCCGGCGTCGTTCCGGCAGTTTCGTCCGCCGCCCGCAGTCGCAGGCGGCGGTGCTGGAAATCCATGATATCCGGATCGAGGTCGAAGCGCTCGGCCTGGCCTATCGCTACGAGCGCGCGGCGCGACAAAAGAGGCTCAGCAGCGCCGAGGATCGCGCACTGCTGGAGCTGGGCGTGGCCGGGCCGGTGCTGGCGTTGGAGTGTCGGCATTTCGCCGGCGAGCGGCCATTCGCGCATGAACAGCGGGTAATCAACGTTGCCGCCGTTCCTGAAGCAGCCGACGAGGAATTTCTCGCCATCGCGCCAGGACCATGGCTGATTAGCCGCGTCCCTTGGAGCGAAGCCGAGCACCGGATACGCGCTGTCGCCGCCGACAGGCATATCGCGGCCGCGCTCGATATCGCAGCCGGCGCGCCGTGCCTGGTGGTCGAGCGTCGGACATGGAGCGCCGATCACCCGGTCACCCATGTGCGCTTCACCTATGCGGCCGAGAGCCACACGCTGGTGGCAAGGTTCACGCCGTCGCAGGGGTAGTCTTTCTTCACCCTCCCCCTTGCGGGACCACAAGGGGGAGGGTGAAAAACTCAGATCGCGGCGGTAATAATAATCTCGACCAGATATTCCGGTCCGGCGAGCTTTGCTTCGCCGGTGGCGCGGGCCGGCGTGTTGCCTTGCGGCACCCACTTGTCCCATTCCGCGTTCATCTCGGCAAAGGTGCTCATGTCGGCCAGCCAGATGATCGCCTGCAGGATCTTGGTCTTGTCGCTACCGGCCTTGGCCAGCAGTTGGTCGATTGCCGCCAGGATGTCCCTGGTCTGCGAAGCGACGTTGCCGGTCGGCTGACCGACCTGACCGGCCAGATAGACGGTGTTGCCGTGGATGACGATCTGGCTCATGCGCGGGCCAACGTCGATGCGACGAATGCTCATTGGATGGTTCCTTGCTGTGTCGGTCGTGCCTCTTTAGAGTTGCGGCCGGCCTCGGGCAAGGTCGCCCGGGCAATTCCCCTTGGACCAGCGGCGTGAGACATCCTTACACGGCGAGTTGATCCGGCAGTCGCAATTCCGCCGGATTGGCTTGTTGACTAATGTAATAACATCACATATCCAATCGGCCGCTGACAGCAGCCGGATTTCGCCGCCCCACGGATCGCAGAATGACAAACACATGCCTGACATTCCGCGACCTGACGCTTGGCTACGGCAGCCATCCCGCAATCCATCATCTTGACGGTACCATCCGCAAGGGCTCGCTGACGGCCGTCGTCGGCGCCAACGGCTCCGGCAAATCGACGCTGATGAAAGGCATTGTCGGCGTGTTGAAACCAATGGCCGGCGAGGTCGTCCGCGCGCCTGGCATTCGCGCCGCCTATCTGCCGCAGCAGTCGGAACTCGACCGCTCCTTTCCGGCACGAGTGGTGGATCTGGTCTCGCTTGGCCTGTGGCCACGGCGCGGCCTGCTCGGCCGCTACACCAGGCAAGATCGCGATGATGTTGCCAAAGCACTGATGGCGGTCGGCCTGGGCGGCTTCGAGAAGCGACCGATCGATACGCTGTCGGGCGGCCAGTTGCAGCGCACGCTGTTTGCGCGTGTGCTGTTGCAGGACGCTGAGCTCATCCTGCTCGATGAGCCGTTCAACGCGGTCGATGCCAAGACGGTTGGCGACCTCATCGCACTGATCAAACACTGGCACGGCGAGGAACGCACCATCATGGTGGTCGTCCACGATCTCGATCTGGTGCGGCAGAATTTCCCCGAAACGCTGCTTCTTGCCCGCCAGCCGATCGCCTGGGGCGAAACCAGGGAAACGCTGAAGCCGGAGAACCTTTTACGCGCCCGCCGCTTCCACGAAGCCTGGGAAGAGAATGCGCCCTGGTGCGAGCCGGGTGAGGACGCTCATGCCCATGGGCACGATCATCATGGCCATCATGATCACGGGCACGATCATGACCACGGCGTCGGGCCGAGGGCTGCCTGATGGACGCGCTTTACGGTCTTTTCATCGCGCCTTTCGCCGATTTCGGCTTCATGCAGCGGGCGCTAATCGGTTCGCTGATGCTGTCGCTGGGCGCCTGCCCCATCGGCGTCTTCCTGATGCTGCGACGGATGAGCCTGTCGGGCGACGCCATGGCGCATGCCATCCTGCCGGGTGCGGCCGCCGGCTTCCTGTTCTATGGGCTGGAGATCCTGCCGATGACCATCGGCGGCCTGATCGCCGGCGTCATCGTCGCGCTCGGCGCCGGCGCCGTCTCGCGCTTCACCATCCAGCGCGAGGACGCCTCGATGGCAGCGTTCTATCTCATATCGCTCGCCATCGGTGTGCTGATGGTGTCGATCCGCGGTTCCAGCGTCGATCTCATGCATGTGCTGTTCGGCACCGTGCTGGCGCTCAACAATGAAGCGCTGATGCTGATCGGCGGCATCGTTGCGGTGACATTGGTCAGCCTTGCCATCTTCTGGCGGGCATTGGTCGCCGAATGCCTCGATCCGCTGTTCCTGCGCTCGGTCAGCCGGCTGGGCAGCCCGGTGCATTTCATCTTCCTCGGCCTTGTCGTGCTCAACCTCGTCGGCGGCTTCCAGGCACTCGGTACCTTGCTGTCGGTGGGGCTGATGATGCTGCCGGCCGCCGCCGCCCGCTTCTGGACGGTGCGCGTCGAGCCGATGTGCGTGCTGGCGGTGCTGATCGGCTTTGCCTCCTGCGTCGCCGGGCTGCTCCTGTCCTATCACGCGTCGCTGCCGTCCGGCCCGGCCATCATCCTGTCGGCAGGCGTCGTTTATTTCGCCTCGATCCTATTCGGCACGCGCGGCATTCTGCGCGCCCGCATCGTCCATCACCGTCACAGAACGGCCTGATCCCCCGCCCCCTAAAGGAGACCCGTCTATGCTGAAATCGATCCGCGCCGCCCTGGCGATGAGCGTTATAACATTAACTGCCCTTGGCGCATCGTCGGCCTTCGCGGCACCATTGAAAGTGGTCGCCAGCTTCACCGTCATCGCCGATTTTGCTAGGAATGTCGGCGGCGACCGGATCGATGTAACCACCATCGTCGGGCCGGACGGCGACGCCCATGTCTATGAGCCAAGCCCGGCCGATGCGGTGGCCATGGCCAAGGCCGATATCGTGCTGGTCAACGGCCTGCATTTCGAAGGGTTTTTGCAGCGGCTGGTCGACGCCAGCGCCACCAAGGCCTCGATCGTCACCTTGACCAAGGGGGTGACGCCGATCGACTTCAAGCCTGAATTCGCCGATGCCGACGCAGCCGAAGGTGCCGGGACCAGTGGCGGCAAGACTGTCACCGATCCGCACGCCTTCCAATCGATCGCCAATGCCAGGATCTATGTGAAGAACATCGCCGAAGCTTTCTGCGCAGCCGACTCCGATGGCTGCGTCAGCTACCAGACCAATGCCGCCGCCTACACCAAGAGGCTCGATGCAGTCGAAGGCGAAGTGAAAGCGGCGATCGCCTCGATCCCTGAAAACAAGCGTGTCGTCATCACCTCGCATGATGCCTTCGGCTATTTCGAACACGCATACGGCCTGACCTTCCTCGCCCCGCAAGGCATCTCGACCGATTCCGAACCGTCCGCCGCCGACGTCGCCAAGCTGGTCACCCAGGTGAAGCAGGACAGAGCGGCTGCGATCTTCGTCGAGAACATCACCAACCCGCGCCTGATCGAGCAGATCGCGAGCGAGACCGGCATCAAGGTCGGAGGCACGCTCTATTCGGATGCGCTGTCGCAACCCGATGGCCCAGCCTCGACCTATATCGACATGATGCACAACAACATCCGCCAGATCAAAGGGGCGATCCTCGGCAGCTGAGTTTGAAGGGTCATCCAACCGGGCCGCGTCGGCCCGGTTGGAATTTCTGGCGCGCAATGTCTATTTGGCAGAGAATTCCTTCGGTGCGGATTGCCGCACATGTCGGGGAGTGGCAAGACTGCCGCCTGACCAGTTTGCGAGGATACTGCCATGGAATACCGCGAAATCAGTGAGGACTATTCGGTCTCGGGCCAGATACAGCCGGAAGACGTCGCCGCCATCAAGGCCGCCGGCTTCAAGAGCGTCATCTGCAACCGGCCCGACGACGAGCAGCCCGGCCAGCCTTCGGCCGACACGCTCAAGACGGCAGTCGAAGCCGCCGGTCTCGCCTTCCGCTATATCCCCGTCATCAGCGGCCAGATCACGGCCGAGAATGTCGAGGATCAGGCCGAGGCACTGGATGAACTCGACGGCCCGGTCTTCGCCTATTGCCGTTCAGGCGCGCGCTGCACCAATCTTTATGGGCTGATCCAACAGTCGAAGGGTTAGATCGACTCAAAGGGTCAAAGGTCAAATCGGCAGCGCGCCGGTTTCCTTGAGCGTCTCCAGCACGATCGCCGTTTTCACATGCTGCACGGATTCGTGTGGCAGGAGCACGCCGTTGACGAATTCCGACAGCGACTTCAAATCGGGCGTCACCACTTTCAAGATGTAGTCCATCTCGCCGGTCAGCGCGTGCGCCTCCTGCACCTCGGGCAGCCGCGCCACCAATTCGCCGAAGCGCCGCGCATTGTCGCGATTGTGGGTAGCCAATGTCACCGAGATGACATTGACCAAGGAAAAACCGAGCTTGTCGCGGTCGAGCACCGCCCGGTAGCCCTTGATGAAGCCGTCTTCCTCCAACCGCTGGCGGCGGCGCGAGCATTGCGACGCCGACAGGTTCACGCGTTCCGAAAGATCGTTGTTGGTCAGCCGAGCATCGCCCTGCAAAAGCGCCATTATCTTGCGGTCAAACTGATCAATGCGCGTCTCATCCATGGTTTTTCCCCGTATGGTGCATATTTCGCGCATAAGATGATCATTTCAAGCGTTTGAATGCAAGCACCGTGCACCGGCTCCGCGTTATGATGGCGTCAGATGGCCTTTGCAGGCCAGGCAAGATCCGGAGGAATATCATGGGCCCCTTCCCGCACGATGCCCCACCCGCCAAGATCAGCAAGGACAACCCCGCCGGCACAGATGGGTTCGAGTTCGTCGAGTTCGCGCATCCGGAGCCGCAGAAGCTCGCCGAACTATTCACCCGGATGGGCTATGTCGCGGTGGCCAAGCACCGCACGAAGGACATCACAGTCTGGCGCCAGGGCGACATCAACTATGTCGTCAATGCCGAGCCCGGCTCGCATGCGATGAAATTCGTCGACAAGCACGGCCCCTGCGCCCCCTCCATGGCCTGGCGCGTGGTCGATGCCAAACACGCTTTCGACCACGCTGTTGCCAAAGGCGCGACGCCCTACGAAGGCACCGACAAGGCGCTCGATGTGCCTGCAATCGTCGGCATTGGCGGCTCGCTGCTCTATTTCATCGAGACCTACGGCGAGAAGGGTTCGGCCTACGATGCCGAGTTCGAATGGCTGGGCGAACGCGACCCGCGGCCGCAAGGCGTCGGCTTCTATTATCTCGACCACCTAACCCACAATGTCTATCGCGGGCAGATGGACAAATGGTGGGATTTCTACCGCAACCTGTTCGGCTTCAAACAGATCCATTTCTTCGACATCGACGGCAAGGTCACCGGCCTGGTCAGCCGCGCCATCACCTCGCCCTGCGGCAAGATCCGCATTCCGCTCAACGAGTCCAAGGACGAGACCAGCCAGATCGCCGAGTACCTGAAGAAGTACAATGGCGAAGGCATCCAGCACATTGCGGTCGGCACCGACGAGATTTATGCCGCCACCGACAGGCTGGCAGAAAACGGGCTGAAATTCATGCCCGGCCCGCCGGAAACCTATTACGACATGTCCTATGCCAGGGTGAACGGCCATGACGAGCCGATCGAGCGGATGAAGAAGCACGGCATCCTGATCGACGGCGAAGGTGTCGTCGACGGCGGCACGACCAAGATCCTGCTGCAGATCTTCTCGAAAACCGTGATCGGCCCGATCTTCTTCGAGTTTATCCAGCGCAAGGGCGACGAAGGCTTTGGCGAGGGCAATTTCCGCGCGCTGTTCGAATCGATCGAGCAGGACCAGATCAAGCGCGGCGTGATCAAGGTTCAGGCTGCGGAGTAGACCGACCTCGACATCTTGTGTCGCGATCCATTATGACCTAAATTATGGTCACAATGGATCGCAACCATGAATGTTTCCATCGCCGAGGCCAAGGCCAAATTGTCGGAACTCGTCAGCCGCGCGGAAGCCGGTGAGGAGATCGTGCTCACACGCCACGGCAAGGTGGCCGCGCGCATCGTACCGCCAGCAATGGCCGAACCCCTGCCGCGCATCGGCGCGTTGAAGGGCAAGATCTGGATTGCAGACGATTTTGACGAACTCGGCCCCGAATGGGACGAGTACGTGAAGTGACGGTCGGCCCGTTTCTCGCCGACACCCATATCATCCTCTGGTCGATTTCGGACGATCGACGTCTCAGCGAGCAGCACCGCGCCATCCTGGCTTCGGAAGCGGTGGTGTTCGCTAGCGCGGCAAGCGTTTGGGAAATTGCGGTCAAACGTTCGATCAGAAAACTCGATGCGCCGGACGATCTGCCGACGCTGCTTCCAAGGATGCAATTTCAGCCGCTCGCCATAACCCTCCAGCATGCCAATGCCGTCAGTGGCCTCCCTCACCACCATGGCGATCCGTTCGACAGGCTGCTGATTGCGCAGGCGCAGGTGGAGAAACTCACCATCCTTACATCGGACCCACATTTTGCTCGCTACGACGTCGCTTTGATCTGACCAGCCAAGCGACTGGTCTCGCAAGCCCAGCCGCTCAGCCTCCGCCCGTCTCAACTTCAAATCATAGTCTTGCAGGAACTCGCAGAGTGGGCGCCTTGACCGTGGTGCCAGAGAGCATGGCATGCACCTGGTGGCGTGCCTCGATGCGGTAACTCAGCCGGATCGCCTTGATGACGACCGTCATTCTCTCACCTCTCGTATTTCTCGACCTTCTGCTCGATGGCGCCGAAGATCGAATGACCCGTCCTGTCCTTCATTTCGATGCGCACCGTGTCGCCGAAGCGCAGGAATGGAGTCTCGGGTTCGCCTGACAAAATGGTCTCGATCATTCGCAGTTCGGCGATGCAGGAATAGCCGGCGCCACCGGCCGAGACAGGCTTGCCCGGCCCGCCGTCGAGCTTGTTGGAGACGGTGCCCGAGCCGACGATGGTGCCGGCGGCCAGCGGCCTTGTCCTGGCAGCATGCATGATCAGCGCCGGAAAATCGAAGGTCATGTCGACACCGGCATTGGCCCGGCCGAACGGCTTGCCGTTGAGATCGGCCAGCAGCGGCAAGCTGACCTTGCCGCCATCCCAGGCGTCCCCCAGTTCGTCCGGCGTCACTGCGACAGGCGAGAACGCCGAGGACGGCTTTGACTGGAAAAAGCCGAAACCCTTGGCTAGCTCCGGTCCGGTCAGCGCGCGCAGCGTCACGTCGTTGACCAGCATGATCAGCCGGATCGCGGCGCGCGCTTCCTCGAGGCTTGCACCCATCGGCACGTCGTCGACGACAACAGCGACTTCGCCTTCCATATCGATGCCGAACGCCTCGTCGACTATCCGGATCGGATCGCGTGGCGGAATGAAGGAATCCGAGCCGCCCTGGTAGATCAGCGGGTCGGTCCAGAAGCTCGCCGGCATTTCGGCGCCGCGGGCTTTGCGCACCAGTTCGACGTGGTTCACATAGGCCGAGCCATCGGCCCACTGATAGGCACGCGGCAGCGGCGAATGGGCGTCATGTTCGTGGAAGCGTTCCGACGGCATCGCATTGTTCTCCAGCGATTCCGCTATTGTCGCGAGATGTGGGGCGATGCGCCGCCAGTCGTCTAGCGCCGCCTGCAGCGTGCGCGCCAGGAACGAGGCGTCGGTGAAGCGTGTCAGGTCGCGCGAGACGACGACGAGTTTTCCGTCGCGCGTCCCGTCCTTCAATGTGGCAAGCTTCATGCGGTTTCCTCTCCCTGTGCGGCTTTGGCGCCGCTTAATTCCACAACAAGGCCGTCGCGGGCGATCGTCAAGTCGCCGGCCCATGTTTTCCTGACAGCGGCGATCCAGTCGGCCTCGCCGATCTCAGCATCGTCGGCCGGAATGAGGTGATTGAGCACCAGGCTCGTCACGCCGGCATCGCGGGCGATATGCCCGGCTTCTTCGGCAAAGCTGTGGCTGGCGAGCAGATGCTCTCTCAGCCGCCCGCCATTGCCGGTCTTCGCCACCAGCCGCTCGATGCCGTCTTCGAGCATGGCTTCGTGGACCAGGATGTCGGCCCCCCGGGCAAAATCGGCGAGCGGTGGAAAAAAGGCCGTATCCGCTGAGAACACAACGCTTTTCCCGCCATGCTCGAAGCGCAGGGCAAAACAGTCAGTCACCGGAGGATGCTCGACGCGCAGCGCCGAGATCTTCAAGCCACCCTGCTCGGCCACATGGCCTTCGCCGAACTCAACGATCGAAACCAGTTCGCGAATGTCCGGCCGGCCCTCGTCGACGATGCGGATCTCGATGTCGAACTCCAACGACTGACAAAAGCGCCGCCAGTAGTGGCCCGTGCCGGGCGGGCCGAACACTTCGACGGGTGTCGCCAGCCCCGCCGTCCAGGCGGTGTGGACCAGCGGTCCCAGTTCCAACATATGGTCGGAATGCAAATGCGTGATGAAGACCAGGTCGAGCACCTTCAGGCTGATGCCGACATCGACCAGACCGCGCGTGACGCCGAGACCGCAATCGACGACGATGCTGCGCCCGCCGATCTGCAGCAGCGACGAACTCGGCCACGGTCCGCCCGGCCGCAATGCCGGACCACCCTTCGAGCCCAAAAGCACCAGCCGGTCCGCCATTGGCTCAGTGCTCAAGACCAATCGCCCTCCGGCGTGCCGTTGAAGCGCTTCTTCAGGTCGGACCAGCAGTCGATGTAATTGTCCTGCCGGGTTTCCAGTTCGGCGCCGTAGCGGGTCAGCATCTGCGGAAAGCGGGTCTCGAACATGAAGGCCATGGTGTTGTCGAGCTTGACCGGTTTCAGGTCCGCGCGCGAGGCCTTTTCGAAGCCAGGCGCATCAGGCCCATGGGCCAGCATCAGATTGTGCAAGCTGATGCCGCCGGGCACAAAACCCTCTTCCTTGGCGTCGTATTGGCCGTGGATCAGCCCCATGAACTCGCTCATGATGTTGCGGTGGTACCAGGGCGGCCGGAACGTATCTTCGGCCACCAGCCAGCGCGGCGGGAAGATGACGAAGTCGATGTTGGCGGTGCCCTCCTCGCCGCTCGGCGCGGTCAGCACGGTGAAGATCGACGGGTCTGGATGGTCGAACAACAGCGCGCCGACCGGCGAAAAGGTTGCCAGATCATATTTGTAGGGCGCGTAGTTGCCGTGCCAGGCGACGACATCCAGCGGCGAGTGACCGATCTCGGTGACATGGAAATTGCCGCACCATTTGACGACTAGCCGGCACGGCGTTTCCTTCTCCTCGAACCAGGCGCAAGGTGTCTTGAAATCGCGCGGATTGGCCAGGCAGTTGGCACCGATTGGGCCACGGTCGGGTAGAGTCAGCTTGGCGCCATAGTTCTCGCAGACATAGCCGCGCACTTCCTTGTCGACCAACTCGACCTTGAAGACGAGGCCACGTGGCAGCACGGCGATCTCGCCGGGCCTCAATTCGATGACGCCCATCTCGGTGACGAAGCGCAAGGCACCGACTTGCGGCACGACCAGCAACTCCCCGTCCGCGTTGAAGAAATGATCGTCCGCCATCGAGCGGTTGGCGACGTAGACATGCGCTGCCATGCCGGTCTGTCCCAGCACATCGCCCGCAGTGGTGATGCTACGCATGCCGGCGATGAAATCGGTGGGCTCTTTCGGCATCGGCACCGGATTCCAGCGGTACTGGCCGAGCGCCAGTTCGTGATCGCCGACATTGGGCGCGCTCTTCCACAAGGGATAGCTCGCCGGTTTGAAGCGGCCGGTGTGCTTGACGCTCGGCCGAATGCGATAGAGCCAGGAGCGCTCATTGGTGCCGCGCGGCGCGGTGAAGGGCGAGCCGGAAAGCTGCTCGGCATAGAGCCCATAGGCCGGCCGCTGCGGCGAATTCCGCCCCTGCGGCAGCGAACCCGGCAAGGTCTCGGTTTCAAAGTCGTTGCCGAACCCCGGCATGTAGGAAAAGGCCATTGCTTCCTCCCGGAATGGATCTCAATTGACCAAACTGGTTTCATTTGTAACCATCGAAAATGTAACCATCAATGGCGGCTTTGAAAAAATGGCGATCAAGAGCGAAGCGTCCGACGCGCCTGAAATTCTCAATCTGGAAAATTTCCTGCCCTACCGGCTCTACCGGCTTGCCGACGCCGTCAGCCGCGAATTTTCGCGAATATACAAGGACAGTCACGGCCTGACGCGGCCGGAATGGCGTACCCTTTCCGGGCTTGGGCAGCATGGAACGATGACCGCGACTGAACTCGGCAACCAATCGGCCATGCACAAGACCAAGGTATCGCGCGCCGTGGCTGAACTCGAACGGCGACGCTGGCTCACCCGAACCGCTGACGAGAATGACCGCCGCGTCGAACATCTGGCGCTGACCAAGGCCGGCCTTGCCGCCTATCGCGAAATGGTGCCGCTGGCGAAGGCGTTCGAGCGGGAATTGCTGGACAAACTTAGCGTGAGCGAGCGTGCGGCGATCTCGAACGGATTGGCCGCGCTGGAGGCCGCCTTGGCATCAACCCACGGCCAGTTGCGGAATGACATCGAATAGGCGCAAGGAACAGCCCTTGTTGGCCCGGTTGGATGGCGAGGGCGGCATCTACTCGCCCTCGCCAATTGGAGCAACATTGATCGACGCCGCGGATTCAGTCGGCGCCGATGACTTGGCTTTCGCCGGCAAGCATCCGTTCGTTGGGATCGATCGGTCCAAGGTTCTTCACGATCCGGAAGCGACCGCTCTGTGCCTGCGCAATGTACATGTTCATGCGAACATGGTGCTGGCCGGGGACCATTTCGGCCGGGCCACCCGGTCCCTCGCTGATCCGGACGTGGTCGAGCGCCCGGATAACCGCGTCGCGCTCGACCGAGCCGGCTTCGTTCACCGCCGCTTCCCACATTTTGATCGCCCGGTAGTGGCCGGTGCAGCCGCTGCCCGCGGTCAACATCGCGCTGCCAGGGAATCGGTCCTGGTAGCGCCGCATGAGCGCCCGGCCAAACGGATCCTCGAGTTTCTGATAGTAGTCGAGGCAACTGTAGAGGCCTTCGATCTGCACGGACGGCACGAGATTGAAGAAGTTCTCGTCGAAGTAGGTGCAGATGAACTTGCCGCCTCGCTTGCCGAAACCAGCCCTGTGCAGCTCGTCGAGAAACGGCGTCAAGCCGGGTGGAACCAGAGTGTTGAAGACCACTTCGGCGCCGCTCGCCATGATCTGCTGCACCGTCTGCCGGAAATCGACGGTATCGAGCGGAAAATACTCCTCACCGACGATCTCGCCGCCATTGGCGCGAACCACCCGGCTCGCGGCCTTGTTCAACAGATGGGGCCAGATGTAGTCGGCCGAAGGCAGATAGAATTTCTTCGCCCCGGTGCTTTTCATGAACCATGGGATCAGCGGCTCGACCTGCTGCGCGGGCACCGGACCCGTGCAGAAGATCAGGGGATCGCTTTCCTGCCCCTCGTATTGCTCGGTATAGATGTAGAGCGTCCTGCCGCGTGCGACCGCCTCGCTCTTGATGGCTTGGCGGGTCGAACTGTAGATACCTCCGACGACCAGATCGACTTTGTCGACATCTATCAGTTTCGCGGTCCTTGCCTTGGCAACGCTGTCGGTGGTCTCGCCGTCCTCGATGATGACTTTCACCGGCTGGCCCAGCAAGCCGCCCTTGGCGTTGATGTCATCGACGAGCATGGTCGTGAGGTTTGCGTTGGCGATGCCCATGAAGGACAACGGGCCGGTGAGTTCGGCGATAAGGCCGATCTTGATGGGTTTCTGGTCCATCTCATGTCTCCGATCTTTGGGGTTCGTGGGTGCGCCGCCGGTAGCAGGCGGCGCGAAAGGCACGTCAGGCCTCATAGTGGCCGAGCAGCATCGCCGCTTGCGGCTTGCCCACGTGGCCAGCCTCCTGCAGGATCGCCGGCACTTCGGGATCCGATACGAAGTTCTTCCAACCCTCGGCATCCCAGTCGAAGATCGCCCAGACGCGGTCGGACTCGCTGGGGTCGCGGAACACGGTCGCGCCGTTCGAACCGTGCAGTCGGCGCTTGTCGGCGCCCTTGGTCGAAAAGATACGGATGAAGCGGTCGACGTCCGCCACCTTGGTCGTTGCGAGAAGCATCTGATTTCCTCCTGTCGGTCGCGGCCACCATTGGTCCGTCGACAGGATCACGATGCGCGCCTCGGAGCAGGCGCACATGGGGAGGATTCCCTATGCCAATGACTTTGTCTCGCCCGGCCGGACAAGGCCGTGCTCGACCGCATAGAGTGCCGCGGCGGCGCGGGTGGTCACACCGATCTTGGCATAGACGCTCTGGATATGGTGATCCGCGGTCTTGGGCGAGATATCCAGCTTCCGCCCCGCTTCCTTCGCGGTGAGGCCGGCGGCGATCAGGCGCAGCACCTCGATCTCACGTGGCGTCATTCCGGCCAGCGGCCGGTGCGGCGCCCGGCGTGACCGCTGCCCGGCGAAGGACAGCACGGCCTCGGCCGCGTCGGGGCAGATACAGCCCTCACGAACGGCAGCGCGCAACTGCGTCGCCGCGGCGTCGCTGGACAGCGCCCTGCGGTGAGGACGTTCCTCCCGCGACGTTTGGAACGCTTCGGCGGCGGCCAGGATTCTCGCCGCCGGGGACAGGTCGGAACCGCCGACCTTGCGGTGATAGCCAGAGCCGTCCAGGCGTTCATGATGGCGCAGGACGAGTGAGGCCATTGCCTCGCCTTCGCGGCCGAACGAGGCCAGCGCACGCTCGCCGTAATAGGCGTGCAGTTGGGCTGCGTCGCGCTCGCGGACCGACAGCGGACCATTGCGCATCCAGGTCGCCACCGGCACGACAAGTTCGCCAATGTCGTGGATGCAGCCCGCCCAGCGCAGCGCACGGACGTCGGCGGCGGGCAGCCCCATCTGTCTCCCCGCTCCCTCAGCCAGTTCCGCCACCATCCGCGAATGGCCTTGTGTGAACGGCATGCGCATGTCGATCATGTCGGCGATGGCGAGAAATGCCTCGTCGCAGTCCACCTCATCGAGCGACACCGGCGGATCGGGCTCCAGCGCCAAAATCGTCTCGCGGTCGACCGTCACGCCGATGTCTTCCATCAGCACCGCAGCGTTTGCCGCGACAAGCCGGGCCAGATCAGCCGCGTAAGGGCCGTCGCCGCGGCTGGCGATAGTTTCGGCCATTTCCACGATCCCGACGGCATCGCTAAGCGCAATGACATCCTGCGCCAGAGTGATCAATTGGACGGCCGGCAGCACCTCCTCGCCGCTCAGTCCACGTGGCAGACCCTTGCCGTCCCAGCGTTCGTAGATCTGTCCAAGATTACGGCCCATCTCCCCGGACAAGCCAAGCCGCTCGCCGATGCGCTGCGCGACCTCGCAATGCGCGATCAGCACCGGGCGGGCCACCGCAAGTGCCTGCGACATGGCGGCCTCGATCGCCTTGGCCTGCGCGTCAGGCTGGAGATCGTAATAGAACCGCTTGAAGGCCTGTACGAAGACCCTGCCCAGTTCCGCACGATTGCCCATATCGAGACCGACAAGGTCCTGGCGGAGCGCGATTTCGTCGCCGAAGGTTGCCGACAGAAGATCGGTATCCGCGTTGCAGCCAACATAGCGAAGCATCGACTGGTGGTAGGCATTGCGCCGAACCTGCTCGGAAACGCCCGCACGATCTGCGATCCGCATCGCAAGCACGCAGGATTTCAGCGCGAAGTCGCGAGAATGACCGGTTGCGAGGTCCGAAGCATAGGCGAGGACCATCATGAAGTCCGCCCGGCGGATCGAGACTTTTGTCATCGCCCACCTCCCAATGAGCATGCTAGTCCCGCGGGCCGTCGATACCTAGCGGAAAATCCCACGCGCGCCGTCAGCCGGCTGGCTGGTTTCAGATCCCCGGCGCCAACGCCTACCAGTCCATCACCACCTTGCCCGAACTGCCGCTGCGCATGGCATCGAAGCCGGCCTGAAAGTCATCAATGCCGATGCGGTGCGTGATCAAGCCGGAGACATCCAGCGGCCCCTGCACCAGCGCGATCATCTTGTACCAGGTTTCGAACATCTCGCGGCCGTAGATGCCTTTCAGATGCAACATCTTGAAGATGACCTTGTTCCAGTCGATCTCGAAACCGGTTGGCGCAATGCCCAGGATGGCAATCTTGCCGCCATTGTTCATGGTGTCGATCATGTCGCGGAAAGCGGGGGCGGCGCCCGACATTTCGAGGCCGACGTCAAAACCCTCGGTCATGCCGAGCGCCGGCATGACCTCGCGCAGCTTTTCCTGCGAGGCGTCGACGACATGCTGGACGCCGAGCTTTTTCGCCAGCGCCAGCCGCACAGGGTTGATGTCGGTGATCACCACCTTTCGTGCGCCGACGCATTGCGCGACGAGCGCGCCCATGATGCCGATCGGTCCGGCCCCGGTGACCAGTACGTCCTCGCCGACCAAGTCAAAGGACAATGCCGTGTGGACAGCATTGCCCAGGGGATCGAAGATCGCGGCGATCTCGTCCGGCACATCGTCGGGGATCGGCACGACATTGTGCTGCGGAATCGCCAGATACTCGCCAAAGGCGCCCGGACGGTTGACGCCGACGCCGAGCGTGTTGCGGCAGAGATGCCCTCGCCCGGCACGGCAGTTGCGGCAATGGCCGCAGACGATATGACCCTCGCCCGACACGCGCTGGCCGACCTTGTATTCGGTGACAGCGGCGCCGAAATCGGCGACGGTGCCGACAAATTCATGGCCGGTGACCATCGGCACCGGCACCGTCTTCTGCGCCCACTGATCCCAATTGTAGATATGGACGTCGGTGCCGCAGATTGCCGTCTTGCGGATCTTGATCAGCACGTCGTTAGGGCCGATTTCCGGCACCGGCACCTCTTCCATCCAGATGCCCGGCTCGGCCTTGGCCTTCACCAGCGCCTTCATCATGTTCGACATGCTTTTGTCCCTTGAATCTCTTGATCCGGAATGGCTTTCGATTGCGGCCTTTCAGGAAATCACGCCCAATTCCTTGCCGACCGCTTCGAAAGCCTCAACCGCACGGTCGATGTCCGCGGCGGAATGCGCCGCCGACATCTGGGTGCGGATGCGCGCCTGGCCCTTCGGCACCACCGGGAAGGAAAAACCGATGACGTAGATGCCACGCTTCAGCATGCGAGCCGCCATCTCCTGCGCCAGCGTCGCATCGCCCAGCATCACTGGAATGATCGGATGGTCGGCGCCGGCCAGCGTGAAACCGAGCTTGCCCATCTGCGACCGGAACCGCGTCGCATTGGCATAGAGGTGCTCGCGCAAGGCATCGCCATTGCGGATCAGGTCGAACACCTTGATCGAAGCGCCGGCGATCGCCGGCATCAGCGTGTTGGAAAAAAGATAGGGCCGCGAGCGCTGGCGCAGCCAATCGACCACCTGCCTCTTGCCAGAGGTGTAGCCGCCGGATGCACCGCCGAGCGCCTTGCCGAGCGTCCCGGTGATGATGTCGACCCTGCCCTCGACGCCACAATGCTCGGGCGAGCCGCGGCCGTTCTGGCCGACGAAGCCGACCGCATGGCTGTCGTCAACCATCACCATGGCGTCGTATTTTTCGGCAAGCTCGCAGACACCCCTGAGATTGGCGATGATGCCATCCATCGAGAACACACCGTCGGTGGCGATCAGCCGGAAGCGGCAGTCCCTGGCTTCCTTCAGGCGCACCTCCAGATCGGCCATGTCGTTGTTGGCGTAGCGGAAGCGTTTGGCCTTCGACAGCCGCACGCCGTCGATGATCGAAGCGTGGTTCAGCGCATCGGAAATGACCGCGTCCTCTTCACCGAGCAACGTCTCGAACAGGCCGCCATTGGCATCGAAGCAGGAGCCATAGAGGATGGTGTCTTCCAGGCCGAGGAAGGATGAAATCGTCGCCTCGAGCTGCTTGTGCTCCTCTTGCGTGCCGCAGATGAAGCGCACCGACGCCATGCCATAGCCATAGCGGTCGAGCGCCTGCTTGGCCGCATCGCGCAGGTCGTCGCTATCGGCAAGGCCGAGATAGTTATTGGCGCAGAAGTTGAGCACTTTCTGCCCGCCGACCTCGATCTCAGCCGACTGGGTGGAGGAGATCACGCGCTCGGATTTGTAGAGGCCGGCCGATTTGAGCCCCGCGAGCTCGCTGTCGATGTGGGAAAGGAATGCTGCGGTCATGGTCGGGCCTCGTTCGATGTGGGCCGACTGTCGTCTCGTCCGAGCTAAAAATCCATCGCAAAAACGACCGGATCGGTGGCAAGCGGCCCGATGTGGGCTCGATGATCTCAAAAAGCGACGCTACAACAAATGATGCTGGCCGGTGACCGCTCGAATGCCGGCATGGCGCTAAACTGGCCGATAACCATTTCGCGATCTTTCCACGTCTCCCCCTTGCCGGACGGCTGTCAATTTCCAGACCTGTTAATGTTTGCAGGCCAATGGTCTTCGCAGCAGGAATCCGTTGGCGAAGAGGACCGCCCCCGAAAATGTCGCAGCAGCCGGCGCAAACCGTTTCAGGCAAACTCATACTGCTGATCAAAGCTGGCTACTGGCTGGCCCTGCTGATCATTGCCGCCATGGTGATAGCCTCCTTCATCCTGCTGCAGCAGATGATGGCCACCCAACAGCACAACAACACTTTGCTCGACATCGTCAGCACGCAAAAAACGCTTTCGCAGCGTATCGTCTTCCTGGCCGGCGCAACGGGCGCTGCTTCGCGTGACAAACAGCCGGCGCTGGTCAGCGCGCTCAAGCAGGCCACGGGGGAGTTCGAGACCAACTACGATCTGCTGCTAAAGCAGACGGGAGCCGACCCCCAATCGCCTGCCAAGCTCGATCCGAGGTCGATCGACAGCGTCCTTTTCGCCAAGCCCTTCCACCTCGACTATTTCTCGGTCGGGCTGATCGCCAATGGCGACCGCCTGATCTCCGCCTATGAATCTCAATTCAGTGGGAATGGCGGCTACAAGGGCGGCGGCGAGCGCGTCAATCTCGATGCCTCTGTCGCCAATGCGAACTTGTCGGGCTACGCCGCCCTTGGCCAGCGCATCAGCGCCGATGCAGACGAGCGTTCCGAGAAGCTGCTCGCTCTTCACCGCACGCTGTTCTACGCCACCCTGGGCGTCATCATACTGGTGGCGCTTTTCATCTTCAGGCCGATGTCGAACGCCATCCTGCGCAAGACGCATGAGCTGATCGACGCGCGCAATTCGATGGCCTTCATCGCGGTGCATGACGGCCTCACCGGCCTGCACAACCGCACGTTCCTGACCGATCATTTCGACACGCTGATCAAGGGGTCACACCGCCGCCGGGAGCGCCTGGCTGTGATCCAGCTCGACCTCGACCGGTTCAAGCAGATCAACGATACGCTAGGCCATGCCGCAGGCGACTATGTGCTGGTCGTCACCGCGCAGCGCATGCGCGATTCCTGCCGGGCGTCGGACTTGTGCGCGCGCCTGGGCGGCGACGAGTTCGTCATGATCCTCGGCGGCGCCGGCGGCACCGAAGACATCAACATGCTGGCCCGGCGCATCCTGGCGCATATCAACGAGCCGATCGTCTTCCAGGGCACGACCGTTCTCCCGGGCGCCAGCGCCGGCATCGCCGTCTACCCGATCGACGCCGACAATGCTCAGGATCTGCTGGTTCATGCCGATCTGGCGCTCTATTCCGCCAAGAAGCTGGGCGGCGGCAACTTCTCCTTCTTCTCCGAAGAGTTGCGCCGCGAGCTCGACTATCGCAAACAGCTCGAGCACGACATCAAGGTCGCCATCGCGGAGCGGGCCTTCCAGGTCTATTTCCAACCGCAGGTTTCGCTGACCAACGGCACGATCAGCGGCATCGAGGCGCTGGTGCGCTGGAACCATGCCGAGCGCGGCATGATCCCACCGGGCGAATTTATCCCGGTCGCCGAAAAATGCGGCTTCATGCCCGAGATCGGCCGTATCGTCATCGCCAAAGCGATCAACGAAGCCGCCGAATGGAACCGCGCCGGCATTGCCTTCGGCCGGCTTGCCGTCAATGTTTCCGGCACGGAACTGCGCGAGCCCGATTTCGATGAGTTTCTTTTCGAGACGCTGGAAAAGGCCGGGCTGCCGCCACAGAAACTGTCGCTGGAAATCGTCGAATCCGTTATCCTCGACGACGAGAAGACGGGTATCGCCGCCAAGCTGCGCCACATCAGGGCGGCCGGCGTCCACCTGGAACTCGATGATTTCGGTACCGGTTATGCCTCGCTAAGCCATGTCAATCCGAACGAGATCGACCGGCTGAAGATCGATCGACGCTTCGTCCAGAACATTCATGAGAATGGCGACAACTCGAAGATCGTGCGCGCCATCACCGAGCTTGCCCGTGGCCTCGGCATCTCCATCGTCGCCGAAGGCGCCGAAACCGAAGCCGAACTCGAATCGCTGATGGCGATCGGCTGCGACCAGGTGCAGGGCTACTCCATCGCCTTCCCGATGCCGCACGACAAGGCGCTGGAATGGCTGACTGCCCGCATGCCGAAGAAGGCCAGGCTGACGGTGCTGCAGGGAAGCCTGGCATAGGCGTCGCCCAAAGCGTATCGCGCTTGAGCGGAACCGAGCGACGCGCTTTGTTATCCCAAAACCGCTGCGCACTTTTGGGCGAGATGTTCCAGGACGGCTTCGACGCAAGACGAAGCTGACCAACCTGATCACCGCTCTGAACCTGCGCCATTACACTTTTGGAACAATCCGGGGCTACGACGACTGAGCCGATGAGCCGGGCCCGCCCTCCTATCCCCCGACATTCGCCCGCAACGCCGCCAGAACCTGCGCGAACTCCGCCAGCCGCTCGTCGGACAGTCCGACCCGTAGCCGCTTGTCAAAGGACAACGCAGCCTTGCGCAAGGTCTCGAACATCGCTTCTCCCGCCGCGGTCAGTTCGACCAGATGAACCCGGCGGTTCACGGGATCGCGGCGGCGTATCAGCAGGCCCTGCGCCTCCATCGCATTGAGATGGTGGGTCAGCGTCGCCCCCTGGATGCCGATCATGCCGGCAAGCTCGCGCTGATTGGCAAGCTTGCTCGATTTGACCGACAGCAGAGTGAGCCAGACCGGCAACGTACCGCCCGCTTCGACAAGAGCAGCATCGAAGGCCTGGGCGACAAGTTTGGCGGTGCGGCCGAGATTCATGCCGACTGGCGGGCGGTCAAAGGGCGTCATCGTCGGACACTAGGCGGTGTTCTCCGTAGAGGGAACTGGGTGACAGTCTTATACATTGACATCTAATCATTTGATATCTAATTATATGCGAACGGCGGGCAAAAAAGAGGAAATGCGGTCATGCAATATGTCTACATCGTCGTCCTCGGTCTTCATGTCGTGGCCGGCGTGTTCTGGGCCGGCACCACCATCGCGGTCGGCCGCGATCCGGAGATCCGGGCGGAACGGTTCTTCCGGCCCCAAATGGGCGCGGCCGGCCTGGTTTTCCTCACCGGCATACTGCTTTGGTATTTCTTCCATCAAGGCCTTTTCGGCCCGATGGAGAAGGTGCTGGCGCTGGGCATCGCCACGGCTCTAATTGCCGCCGGCGTACAGGGCGCGCTGGTCGGTTCTGCCGCCAGGCAGCTTGCCGGCACCGACGCGGCGACAGAAGCCCGATTGCGCGCGAAAATGACAAGAGGCGAGCGCATCGCCGGCGGTCTGCTGGTCATCACCGTGCTGTGCATGGCCGTCGCGCGGATGGTCTGAGACGCACAATTTCACGGAATCGCATGTTGTCTGGCGACGAGCCAATGACGTGCGGGCGCCGGGGGGGGGGGGGGGGGGAGAGGAGCGGGGCAGAGACGAACCACGGCCCCGCCCGACGCGCGCGAGGGAGAAAAAAAAAAAAGAAAAACGACCAAAAAAAAGAA
>NZ_JAMYSC010000055.1:0-36373 GCF_040321755.1 Mesorhizobium sp. M0276
CCTACAGGGCTTTCGTGGCTAAGGAAAAGCCGGTGTTCGAAGGGGATTGAGGATGGTGCTTTTCGTGGAGACGTTAGCAGGACAGCGCCCCCCTCTGTCCTGCCGGACATCTCCCCCTCAAGGGGGGAGATTGGCAGCTTTGGCGCCGGCTCCCATCTTGCAGCGCTGGCGATTGGCGGAAGCGGCGATGACAGCCGATCTCCCCCCTAGAGGGGGAGATGTCCGGCAGGACAGAGGGGGGCGCCGTAGAGCGCAAGGCCCGAATAGCGGAGGCAGACACAATGCCTGACCGTTCCTTCCTCTCCTGGCCATTCTTCGAAGACCGCCATCGCGCGCTGGCCGACCAACTGGAGGCGTGGTGCGCAAAAAACCTGCCGGTCGATCACCATGATGTCGATGCCGCCTGCCGCGAGCTGGTGGCGAACCTCGGCCGGGACGGCTGGCTGAGGCCGACGGCAATCGACACCGACAATCCGCGACCACTAGACGTGCGCACTCTGTGCATCACGCGCGAGACGCTCGCCCGCCATGACGGGCTGGCCGACTTTGCCTTCGCCATGCAAGGGCTCGGTACCGGCGCGCTCAGCCTGTTCGGCACGCCGCAACAGCAGCGATGGCTTTCGAAGACACGTGCCGGCAAGGCGATTTCCGCCTTCGCCCTGTCGGAGCCGCGCTCGGGATCGGATGTTGCCAACACCGAAATGACGGCGACCCGCGACGGCGACAGTTATGTGCTGTCCGGCGAAAAGACCTGGATCTCCAATGGCGGCATCGCCGATCTCTATGTCGTCTTTGCCCGCACCGGCGAGGCGCCGGGCGCCAAGGGGCTCTCCGCCTTCCTCGTGCCTGGCGACGCCAAGGGCCTTGGCATCGCCGAACGGCTGGAAGTGATTGCGCCGCATCCGCTGGCGCGGCTGTCGTTCGACCAAGTCCGCCTTCCCGCCTCGGCGCTGATCGGCAAACCGGGCGACGGGTTCCGCATCGCCATGTCGGTGCTCGACGTGTTCCGCTCGACTGTCGGAGCGGCAGCCCTCGGCTTTGCCCGCCGTGCGCTGGACGAGAGCATCAAAAGGGTGGCCGAACGCAAACTATTCGGCGCACCGATGGCCGAACTGCAAATGGTGCAGGGCCATATCGCCGACATGGCGCTCGACGTCGATGCGGCCGCCCTTTTGGTCTACCGCGCCGCATGGACCAAGGACATGGGTGCCGCGCGAGTGACGCGCGAAGCGGCCATGGCGAAACTATATGCGACGGACCACGCCCAAAGCGTCATCGACAGAGCAGTACAGCTGCATGGCGGCGACGGTGTCCGCAAGGGCCATATCGTCGAGAGCCTGTATCGCGAAATCCGCGCGCTGCGCATCTACGAGGGTGCCTCCGACGTGCAGAAAGTGGTGATTGCGCGGCAAGTGATGGGCGCGGCCTGACGGCGAGAAATTAACGAGCGATTTTCAGACTTGGTTTTCGGAATACCGGGGAGGTTTTGAATGCATACGATTCTGCAGCCGGAAGGCTGGGCAAAACCTGTCGGCTACGCCAATGGCGTCGCGGCACGCGGGCAGCTCATCTTCGTTGGCGGACAGGTCGGCTGGAACGGGCAATGCCAGTTCGAGACCGACGACTTCGTCGGCCAGGTCCGGCAGACACTTGCCAACATCGTGGCAGTGCTGGCGGAAGCCGGCGCCGGACCGCAGCACATCACCTCGATGACCTGGTATTTTACCGACAAGGCCGAGTACCTCGCCAGCCTCAAGGGTATTGGCGAGGTCTATCGCGAAGTGATCGGCCGGCATTTTCCGGCGATGGCCGCCATGCAGGTGATGGCGCTGGTCGAGGACCGTGCCAAGGTGGAAATCCAGGCTACCGCCGTCGTTCCGGAATAATCTATTGGCTGGCCTAGGAATAAATTATTCGCGTAATCCTGCCTGCCTCAAAATCGGTAGCACGTGATCGCAGAAATAGGGCAGTTCCTGCGTGTAATTGACGAAGGACAGCGCGATGCCCTGATAGCCGTGCCGGGCAATGGCGACCATGTCGGCGGCGATCGTTTCAGGGGTACCGATCAGCGGGTAAGTGCCCGCGCCGCCGGCGAAACGCTGCCGGTAGCGGTCATAGGCATGCGGGTCATGCGATTGCGAGAATTCCTTCTTGCCGGCCATATGGGCGTCGACCGCGTCGTGATCGGCCATATCAACCGCATAGCGCGTGTAATAGGCCCGCGCCTCTTCCATCGTCGCGCGGCAGACGACATGCGCCACGGTATAGACGCCGACATCGCGGCCTGCCTTGTCGGCCCGCTCGCTGATGTCGGCGACATGCTTGCCAGCATCGCTCATCTCGGAAAATGTCGTGAACAGATAATCGCATCTGGCTGCGGCGAAATCCCGCCCAGGCCCGCCGAAGGCGGCGTTCATGGTCACGGGTCGTGGAAGCTGCAGGCTGGCCGGCCGGCTGACGGCTTCCTTGAGGCGATAGTAGGTGCCCTCATAATCGAGCGGCTCGGCCGAGGCGTAAAGCTTTTCGAGGATCTGGATCCATTCGGCCGCCTGGTCATAACCCTTCTCGACCAGCGGCGTGCCGAACATTCCGAATTCCTTCGGGTTCCAGCCACAGACGATGTTCAAGCCTGCGCGGCCTTGGCTGATGTGGTCGACCGTCGCCAACGCCTTGGCGGCGTAGAGCGGATGCACGAGCGGCACATGCACGGTCATGAACAGCCCGATCTGTTCGGTGGCCATGGCAAGCGCCGCCGCCCAGGTGAAGGTCTCGAACGACCATTCCCGCACCTTGTTGCGGCCGCCGAAACCGCGCCAGCGCGCGATCGGCAGCATGAATTCCAGGCCGGCGCGGTCGGCGATCTGCGCCGCGGTCAGATTGTCCTGCCAGCTTGCCGTCCAGCGTTCCGGCACATCGGTTATGGCAAGCCCGCCATCCGCATTGGTCGAAAAGACGCCGAGCTTCAGCCTGTTCGGGCCGTGCAATGGATGTGGTTTGTGCATGTCGCGACCTCCCGTCGAAGATCGCACGCTACGGCTCCGCAAAAATATTTCAAGCATGAAATAGCTTCGCCTCGCGATGGCGAGGCTGGTGCGTCCGAAGGTTCTTTCTACGACGCGTAGCCGAACTGGCGCGACACGAGTACGGCCAAGGGCGTATCGGCCGGGCAACAATCCGGTCAAACTTTTTAAGCTTAAAACTTTCGCTTGAAAACCGCGGCACTTTGGATAAGCATTCCAAAATCGATGGCTATTGCCGTGCCGGAGGGGCTTGCTTGCCAGTCCATCGTGGTGGGAGGGGTTTCAGTCCTTGTCGTTCATGGTGCCCCAGTCTTCGTCCAGCGCGCGCTATGCCTTCGACGGTGTGCGCGCACAGATCCGCGACCTGCACACCGAGAACATCGCCACGGCCTTCCCGCGGATGTGCGTCTGCCGTGAGCGTGACCGGATAGCGACCGCGCTCGACCGCATGGTCGCTGCCATGAATTGACGCCCTGCCCGAAGCGGGGCGGCAAAAAACCGTGCGGGAGCAACCCGCCCGATCAACAATAGAGGGAACACAAATGAGCTTCACTCGTCGCAAATTGCTTCTTCTCGCCGCCGCCACCGGCATCGCCGCCGGCCCCGCCACCGCCTATGCCGCCGACGTACTCAATGTCGGCGCTTATCCGACCAATCCGCCCTTCGAATACAAGAACGAGAGCGGCACCTTCGAAGGCTTCGAAGTCGACATCGTCAATGAAGCCGCCAAGCGCATCGGCACGACCACCGACATCGCCGATCTCGGCTTCCAGGCGCTGTTCGCCGCCACCACGTCGAAGCGCATCGACGTCGCCATCTCCTCGATCACCATTACGGCGGAGCGGCTGAAGTCGCAGTCGTTCACCCAGCCCTATTATGATTCCGACATGGGCATCGCCACCAAGACCGACAGCCCGATCAAGGCCGAAGCCGACCTCAAGGGCAAGATCGTCGGTGTGCTGTCCGGCTCGACCGGAGAGACATGGGTCAAGGCGCATCAGGAAGCCGACGGCTTCAGCGACGTGAAGGGTTACGACACGCAGCAGAACCTGCTGCTCGACCTCAGCGCCGGTCGCGTCGATGCCGCCGTCAGCGACATTCCGGGCATGCAGTATTCCTTCACCAAGATGAAGGATCTGACCGTCAAGGAGCGCATCAAGACCGGCGAGCAGTACGGCCTGATGATGACCAAGGACCATCCGCTGCTCGGCAAGCTGAACGACGCGCTGACCGCGATGAAGAAGGACGGCACCCTGGCCGCGATCCACAAGAAGTGGTTCGGCAGCGACGCGCCCGCCGACTCTTCGACCGTGAAGGAAATGCCGCTGCCGAAGGCCTGAGCGGCAATGCATTGAAATCGTGCCGGCTGTCTAGGCCGGCACGATTCATTTCACGCTCTGGTGCCGGCTCCCGTCGCAGACCGCCTCGCCTTCGGTGAGGCCGATTGATTTTAACGCGAGCATTCTTTGCTCTGGGGTTCGGGAACGCTCCCATGTCGCTGCTCGACACCTTCTTCAACCCCGATGTCATCATGTCCAGTCTGCCGGCGCTGCTGCGCGGCTTCCTGAACACGCTGCTGCTCGGCATCTTGAGCATCGGCATCGGCATCCCTATCGGCCTTTTGATCAGCCTGCTGCGGCTCTATGCGCCGAAGCCGCTGCGGTGGCTTGCGGTCGGCTACACCGACATTTTCCGCGCCCTGCCGGTGCTGGTCGTGCTGATCCTGATCTACTATGCGCTGCCGTTCCTCGGCATCCGCCTATCGTCCTGGGCCTCGGCGGTGACGGCGTTCGCCATCATCATGTCGGCCTATTCGGCCGAGGTGTTCCGCTCCGGCATCGAAAGCATTCCGCATGGCCAGTTCGAGGCGGCGCAGGCGCTTGGCCTGCCGTTCCTGCTGACCCTGCGCAAGGTGGTGCTGCCGCAAGCTATCCGCGTCGTCATCCCGCCAATGACCAGCAACTGCGTCTCGATGTTCAAGGACACCTCGCTCGCCTCCACCGTGGCACTGCCTGAACTGCTCAAGGAAGCGACCAATGCGCAGTCGCTCTATGCCAACCCTTCGCCGCTGATCGGCGCGGCTCTTGTCTATCTCATCTTCCTCTGGCCGATGGTCCGCCTCGTCAGCCTGCTTGAGGACCGCTTCAAGACCGGAAAGACCCGCTGACCTCGCCAGCTGATTCCACCCCGCCCAAGTCCTTCGCAGGAGCCTACGCGTGAACAAGCACCAGACCGACAATGCCAACGCCATGACGTTCCCCGTCGACACCATCCGCGCCATGTTTCCAGCCTTGCAGCGGGCCGGCGACTTCGTCTTCATGGACAATGCGGCAGGCGCCCAGATCCCGCAGAGCGTGCTCGACGCTGTGACCAACCATCTGGTTTCGCACAACGTGCAACGCGGCGGCCGCTATGGCCGCAGCGTGACCGTCGACCAGTCGGTCGCGGACGCACGCGAGAGCGTGGCGCTGCTGATCAATGCCTACAACCCGGCTGAAATCTGCTTCGGCATGAATGCCACCTCGTTCATTCGCCTGGTCAGCCTCGGCATCGGCCAGATGCTCGGGGAGCGTGACGAGATCATCATCACCGACATGGATCACGACGCCAACATCGCCACATGGCTGGCGCTGGAATCGGCCGGTGCGAAATTCAAATGGTGGCGCATGCGCGAGGACGGCAATCTGCATGTCGACGACCTGCGTCCGCTGGTCTGCGACCGCACGCGTCTGGTCGCCTGCACGGTGACCGCGCATTCGATCGGCTCGATCGTCGATGTCGCTTCAGTGGCTGGGATCGCGCACGCCGCCGGCGCCGAAGTCTTCCTCGACTGCGTACATTACGGGCCGCACGGGTTGATCGACGTGCAGGCCTGGGACTGCGACTACCTCGTCTGCTCCGGCTACAAGAATTTCTCGCCGCATATGGGTTTCCTGTGGGGCCGCTTCGAAACGCTGAAGCGACTGCCGACCTTCCGCGAGGATTTCATCCCCGACGAGCCGCCCTACAAGGTCGAGGCCGGCACGTTCATCTACGAGAACGTCTCCGGCATGAATGCCGCCGTACAGTATCTCGAACTGATCGGCCGCAATCTGGCACCCTCCAACAACCGGTCGCGGCGCGACAACATCGTTGCCGGCATGGGCGCCATCCGCGACTATGAACTGGTGCTGGCACGCGAGATGCTCGCAGTGCTCAAGGACTGCGGCGCGACCATCTATGGCGTAGCCGACGAGGCGCGCATCAATGAGCGCGTGCCGACCTTCTGCTTCAATATCAGCAAACTGTCGCCGCAGCGGATCGTCGAGGAAATGGCCGAGATGCAGATCGGCATCCGCGACGGCCACATGTACGCGCCACGGCTGATGAGGCGCCTCAACCTGTCGATGGATAGCGGCGCCATCCGCGCTTCGCTGGTCCACTACAACACGGTTGAGGAAGTCCACCGCTTCGGCGAAGCGCTGCGCGCCATCATCGCCAAATTGTCGTAAGGCGGCGGCTACTCCAGCGTCGTCATCCCTGGGCGAAGCAAGGAGCGAGGTGTCCCGCAGACCTTAGCATGACGAAGAGGCGCTAAGCCGCCTTCTTCTTCGCCAGCCTTGCCTTGATCGAGGCGACGTCGGCGCGCGGGGTCGCGGCGAACAGGGTCCTGGTGTAGCTGTGCTTGGGGTCGGAAAAGACCTCGTCGCGCGAGCCGTATTCGACGGCTTCGCCGAAATACATCACCATCACGTCGTCGGCGATGTAACGCACGACGGACAAATCATGGCTGATGAAGACATAGGTCAGTTGGAACTCGTCCTGCAGGTCGGCGAGCAGGTTCAGCACCTGTGCCTGCACCGACAGATCGAGCGCCGAGACCGGCTCGTCCAGCACCAGCAGGCTTGGGTTCAGCATCAGCGCGCGGGCAATGGCGATGCGCTGGCGCTGGCCGCCCGAGAACATGTGCGGATAGCGGTTGTAGTGCTCGTGACCGAGGCCGACCTTCTTCAGCATCTTCATCGCCAGGTCGCGACGCTCGGCCGCCGGCTTGTCGGTGTTGATCAGCAGCGGCTCGCCCAGCACGTCGCCGATCTTCTGGCGCGGATTGAGCGATCCGTAGGGATTCTGGAAAACGATCTGCACCTTGCGGCGCATGTCCTTTGACAGGCCGTGTTTGGCGATATCGACCTTGTTGCCGTCGATGAACAGCTCGCCCGCTGTCGCCGGATCGATCAGCGTGATGATGCGGGCTAGTGTTGACTTGCCGCAGCCGCTTTCGCCGACGATGGCCAGCGTCTTGCCCTTGTCCACCGTGAAGGAGACGCCCTTGACGGCATGCACGGTGCGCGGTCCGGTGAACAGGCCGCCGCCGATGTGATAGTCGCGGACGATGTTCTTGCCTTCGAGAACGGTCGTGCTCATAACGCGGCTCCCGCAGCCGAAGGCGCTGGCTCGAACATCATGTCGGACACGGTCGGCAGCCGGTCGCCGACAGCGTTCTCCGGCAAGGCCGACAGCAGGGCCCGCGTATAATTGCTCTTCGGCGACTCGAACAGCGAAAGCACGTCGGCCTCTTCCATTTTGCGGCCCTTGTACTGGACGATGACGCGGTCGGCGGTTTCGGCCACCACGCCCATATTGTGGGTGATCATGATCAGGCCCATGCCGTATTTGGCCTGCAGCGAGACCAGCAGATCGAGGATCTGTTTCTGGATGGTGACGTCGAGCGCCGTGGTTGGCTCATCGGCGATCAGCAGTTTCGGGTTGCAGGCGATGGCGATGGCGATCATGACGCGCTGGCACTGGCCGCCCGACATCTGGTGCGGGAACGAGCTCAGTCGCTCCTCCGGGTCGGCGATGCCGACCAGCTTCATCAGTTCGATGGCACGCGCCCGGCGCTGGGCGCGATCCATGCCCATGTGGAAGCGCAGCACCTCCTCGATCTGGAAGCCGACCGTGAAGCATGGGTTGAGGCTGGCGATCGGCTCCTGGAAGATCATCGAAATGTCCTTGCCGACGATCTTGCGGCGTTCGGACGGACTGAGCTCCAAAAGATCGACGCCGTCGAAGGCCATGCGGTCGGCCTTGACCGTTGCCGTGTTGGGCAACAGGCCCATTACCGCCAGCATCGCCACCGACTTGCCGGAGCCGGACTCACCGACGATCGCCAGCACTTCGCGCGGCTCGATCGCGAGATCGATGCCTTGCACGGCCATGAACGGTCCGGCCGCCGTGTCGAAGGAAACAGTAAGGTTCTTGATCTCGAGCAGAGACATGCTCAGGACCTCTTCAGCTTGGGGTCGAGCGCGTCGCGCAGGCCGTCGCCGATCAGGTTGATGGCGAAGACGGTGATCAGGATGGCGAGGCCCGGGAAAGTCACCACCCACCAGGCGCGCAGGATGAACTCGCGCGCCTCGGCCAGCATGGTGCCCCACTCAGGCGTCGGCGGCTGCGCGCCCATGCCAAGGAAGCCGAGGGCGGCGGCCTCGAGAATGGCGTTGGAGAAGGACAGCGTCGCCTGCACGATCAACGGCGCGATGCAGTTGGGCAGGATGGTGACCAGCATCAGCCTGAGATGGCTGGCGCCGGCGACCTTGGCCGAGATGACGTATTCGCGATTCTTCTCGGCCATCACGGCGGCGCGGGTCAGCCGGGCGAAATGCGGCTGAAGCACAAAGGCGATGGCGATCATGGCGTTGACAAGGCCAGGCCCGAGCACCGCGACCAGCACCAGGGCCAAGAGCAGCGACGGGAAGGCCAGGATGATATCCATGATGCGCATGATCAGCGTGTCTACCCAGCCGCGGCAGTAGCCGGCGAGCAGGCCGAGGATAACGCCCGAGATCAGCGCTGACGTGACGACGACGAAGCCAATGGCGAGCGAAAAGCGCGAGCCGTAGATCAGCCGCGACAGCATATCGCGGCCGACGGCGTCGGTGCCGAGCAGGAACTGCGCGTTACCGCCCTCCTGCCAGGCCGGCGGCGTCAGGAAGAAGTCGCGGAACTGGTCGTCGGGCGAATGCGGCGCCAGCAGCGGCGCGAAGATGGCGATCAGGATCAGCAGCGCAAAGACGAAGAGCCCGATCACCGCGCCCTTGTTGACGGAGAAGTAGTGCCAAAACTCGCCGAGCATCTGCAGCCTGGCGTCTTGCGGCTTGACGACGGTCACGGCTTCAATGGTGGCTGGGCCTTCGTTGCTCATGTCAGTTGGCCCGGATACGTGGGTTGATGACGGCGTAGAGCACGTCGACGATGAGGTTCACCGACATGACGATCAGCGCGATCAAGAGCAAGCCGCCCTGTACGGTGAAATAGTCCCGCTTGGAAATAGCGTCGATCATCCATTTGCCAATGCCGGGCCAAGAGAAGATGCTCTCGGTCAGGATGGCGCCGGTCAAAAGCGTTCCGACCTGCAGGCCGATGGTGGTGACGACCGGGATCAGCGCGTTGCGAAAGGCATGCAAACCGATGACGCGGCGCGGCGCCAGGCCCTTGGCACGCGCGGTGCGCACATAGTCCTCGCCGAGCACTTCAAGCATCGCCGATCGCGTCTGCCTAGCGATGACCGCCAACGGGATGGTGCCGAGCACGACGGTTGGAAGGATGAGGTGCGACAGCGCCGAGCGGAAGGCGCCCTTCTGCCCCGAGATCAGGGAATCGATGGTCATGAAGCCGGTCACCGGCTTGAAGAAATAGAGAAGGTCGATGCGGCCGGAAACCGGCGTCCAGTGCAGCGTGCCGGAAAACACGATGATCAGCAGCAGACCCCACCAGAAGATCGGCATGGAATAGCCTGCCAGCGCCGTGCCCATGGTCAGCTGATCGAACCAGGAGCCGCGGCGGATCGCGGCGAAGATGCCGGCGGCGACGCCCAGGATAACGGCAAAGATCATGGCGAAGATGGCGAGCTCGACCGTTGCCGGGAAGCGCATCAGGAAATCCCTCAGCACCGGCGTCTTGGTCGAAAACGAGGTGCCGAAATCGCCGCTCAGGATGTTGGTCAAATAGGTCAGGTACTGTTGCCATATCGGCAGATCGAAGCCGAACTGGTGCATCAGCGCCGCGTGGCGTTCGGGCGACAGGCCGCGTTCGCCCGCAAGCACCAGCACCGGATCACCGGGCAGGATGCGCACGAAGCCAAAGGCGAGGATGGTTATCCCGATGAAGGTCGGGATGATGAGGGCGAGCTTGCCGAGGATATAACGCAGCATGGCGGGCGAGTGGGGGCGCCACCATGCGGTGACGCCCCCGTTTCGCGAACCTTATTCGGCGATATCGACGCCGTCGAAGCGATGGATGCCGAGCGGATCCATCGCAAAGCCGGTGACGGTCTTCTGCATCGGCATGAACACCTTGGAGTGAGCGAGTGTCGCCCAGGGCGCCTGTTCCTTGAAGATAACCTGCGCCTTCTCGTAGAGCTTGGTGCGCTCAGCCTGATCCGAAACGGTCTTGGCCTTGTTGATGAGCGCATCGAAGTCCTTGTTGCACCATTCCGCGCGGTTGTTCGAACCGACGGAAGCGCAGCTCAGGAGCACGCCGAGGAAGTTGTCCGGATCGCCATTGTCGCCGGTCCAGCCGACGATAACGGCGCCGTCGTGATCGACCGCGGAAGCGCGCTTGAGGTATTCACCCCAATCGTAGCTGACGATGTTGACGGTGACGCCGACCTTGGCGAAGTCCGACTGGATCAGTTCAGCGGTGCGGCGCGCGTTCGGCATGTAGGGGCGCGACACCGGCATGGCCCAGACGTTCATCTTGAGGTCCTTGACGCCGGCCTTTTTAAGCAGCTTCTTGGACGCTTCCGGATCGTACGGATCGTCCTTCACTTGCTTGTTGTACGACCACATGGTCGGCGGGATCGGATTGATCGCCACCTGGCCGGCGCCCTGGAAGACGGCGTCGATGATGGCCTTCTTGTTGATGGCCATGTTGAGCGCCTTGCGGACGCGCACGTCGTCGAACGGCTTCTGCTGGGTATTGTACATCAGCGCGCCGACATTGAGGCCTTCCTGCTCGTCGACCTTCAGGCTTGGTTCAGCCTTCAGGCCGGCGATATCGGCCGGTGCCGGGTATGACATGATGTTGCATTCGCCGGCCTTGAGCTTCTGCGCGCGCACTGCCGGATCGGTGGTGATGGCGAAGACCAGATCGTCGATCTTCTGCTTGCCTCCCCAATAGTCCGGGTTGGCCTTGTAGCGGATGGCTGCGTCGGTCTGGTAGTCGACGAAGATGAACGGGCCGGTGCCGATCGGCTTCTGGTTGAACAGTTCCGGGGTCTTGTCGGCCTGCAGCTTGTCGGCATATTCCTTGGAGACGACCGAGGCGAAGTCCATGCCCAGCGTCGGAATGAAGGTGATTGCCGGCTCCTTGAGGGTGAACTTTACCGTCAAGTCGTCAACCTTCTCGACCTTGGTGATGTTGTCGCCGAATTGGTCATTGTAATACTGGTAGGCAATGCCCGGGATGTATTGGAACCACGGGCCGTTCTTGTCGACCTGACGTTGGAAGGAGAACACCACGTCGTCGGCGTTGAAGTCGCGCGTCGGAGTGAAATAGTCGGTGGCGGCAAACTTGACGCCCTTGCGCAGCTTGAAGACGTATTCCTTGCCATCGTCGGAGATCGTCCAGCTTTCAGCCAGGCCCGGCGAGATCGTCGTCTTGCCGTGATCGAATTCGACAAGGCGGTTGAAGACGGTGCGCGAGGATGCGTCGAAGGTTTGGCCGGCGGTATACGGCGCCGGGTCGAAACCCTCCGGTGAAGCTTCCGCGCAATAGACCAGAGTTTTCGCGTTGGCCACGCCGCCCAGGACGCTTGCAGCCAGCAACGCGGCTGCAAAAGTCAGTTTCTTCTTCATTGAGCACTCCCTGATGTTCTTCCAAGCCCCTCTATCAGGCTCGCGAAGCGCGCATATAAGCACCGTTTTTCCGGCTTTGGAACACCCCGTTTGCTTACCCCGCGGGAAGCAGGAAAAAAATCCGCGATTTCGCTTAAACGCAGAAAAAATTAGCAGTTTTTTCCAATCACGAGATTGTTAACGACCGCATTTTTTTATTGATTGCCGATCTGACGATATTGATGCCGCGCGCACTTCCGAGCCGCCGGGTGTGCGGCAGGACAACGGTCGCGGCAGGAAGTATTTCTCGACGGCAAATCTTTCGCCGCCTTGCCGCAGGGGCAAGACTTGCACGGTCGTCAATGGAGGCAATACATAGGTGGTATAGCGGCGGCAGCGGAGGACGTCTCTGTCAATTCAGGGGCGAGCGCAGCGCGATCGAACAAGAATTGTCGAGGGAGGAACGGGTGGCAAAAGCATCGAGGAAGACGGCGCCGGCGAAGACGGAAGCCAAGGCGGCTCCAAAAGCAGCCGGCGGCATGTCCACGCCGAAAGTGCCCGCTGCCAAAGCCGCCGCGCCCAAGCCGAAGGCGCCCGTGCCGGCGAAGGCAAGCCCAAAGCCGGCAACCAAAGCCCCGATCAAGAAAGCCTCGACAAAGACTGTTGTCGGAAAGACGGTGCCCGCGGCAAAGTCGGCAGCTGCCAAGCCGGTGGCGAAGGCTGCGGCGGCCAAGGCCTCGCCGGCAGCGAAGCCTGCCGAGACTGCCGCCAGGCGATTGCCGAATGCACTGACGGCGCTGGCCGCCGGACTGCCGGAAAAGCCGTGGCTTAAGAGCTATCCGAAAAACGTGGCGGCCGAAATCGGCCCTCTGCCCTATAGTTCGATCGGCGATTTCCTGGTTGCCGCCTGCAAGCAATTTTCCGCGCAGCCCGCCTTCACCTGCATGGACAAGTCCATCAGCTACGCCGATGTCGAGCGGCTGTCGGCGGCCTTCGGCGCCTATCTACAATCGAAGGGTCTTCAGAAAGGCGCGCGCGTCGCGCTGATGATGCCGAACGTGCTGCAATATCCGGTGGCGATGATGGCCGTCTTGCGCGCCGGTTATGTCGTGGTGAACATCAACCCGCTCTACACGCCGCGCGAGCTCGAACATCAACTCAAGGACTCCGGTGCGCAAGCCATCGTCATCCTCGAGAACTTCGCCAACACCTTGCAGGCGGTGATCGCCAGGACGGCGGTCAAGCATGTCGTGGTTGCCGCGATGGGCGACATGCTCGGGGGACTGAAGGGTAGCATCGTCAATTTCGTCGTGCGCCGGGTGAAGAAGATGGTGCCGGCCTGGTCACTGCCCGGTCACGTCAAGTTCAATGTGGCCTTGAAGGCCGGCGCCGGCGCGACCTTCAAGCCGGCCAAGGTGACGGCCGATGATGTTGCCTTCCTGCAATATACGGGGGGCACCACGGGTGTCTCGAAGGGAGCCACGCTGCTGCACAGCAACGTGCTCGCCAATGTCGCGCAGAACGCGCAATGGATGGAGGACGCCTATACGCTCAAGCCGAAACCGGCGCACCCCAACTTCATCTGCGCGCTGCCGCTCTATCATATCTTCGCGCTGACGGTTAACGCGCTGATGGGCATGCAGCAAGGCGCTCGCAATGTGCTCATTCCCAACCCGCGCGACATTCCTGGCTTCGTCAAAGAGCTGCAGAAATACCCGGTGCACATCTTTCCGGGCCTCAACACGCTGTTCAACGCGCTGCTCAACAATGAGGATTTCCGCAAGCTCGACTTCAAGCCGCTGATCCTGACGCTGGGCGGCGGCATGGCGGTGCAGAAGGGCGTCGCCGAACGCTGGAAGGCGCTGACCGGTTGTTCGGTCACCGAAGGCTACGGCCTCTCGGAAACCTCGCCGGTGGCCACGGCCAACAAGTTCACCGCCGGCGACTTTACCGGCACGATCGGCCTGCCGCTGCCCTCGACCGAGATCGCCATCCGCGACGACGACGGCAACAACCTGCCGCTCGGCGAGGTCGGCGAAATCTGCATCAGGGGGCCGCAAGTGATGGCGGGCTACTGGAACCGACCGGATGAGACCGCCAAGGTGATGACCAAGGACGGTTATTTCAAATCCGGCGACATGGGCTTCATGGACGAGCGCGGCTACACCAAGATCGTCGACCGCAAGAAGGACATGATCCTGGTCTCGGGCTTCAACGTCTATCCGAACGAACTCGAGGAAGTCGTGGCGATGCATCCGGGCGTGCTCGAGGTGGCGGCGATCGGCGTGCCGGACGAGCATTCCGGCGAGGTGCCGAAACTGTTCGTGGTCAGAAAGGATCCCGCTCTCACCGCAGAGGCGCTCACCGCCTTTTGCCGCGAGAACCTGACCGGCTATAAGCGGCCCAGATACATCGAGTTCAGGACCGAACTGCCGAAGACGCCGGTCGGCAAGATCCTGCGCCGGGCGTTGCGGGAATAGACGCGATTTGAAGGATGGCCCTGGCAATGGCGGGTTCGCGGACGATGGCCGACGTCCCGACGCGGCCACGTTCATCAAAGCGAATATGCGCCTTGTGCCTGTTCCGGCACTTCCCCAAATCCTGCTCTACACGGCCCATCCTGCAAGCGGTCTCAGGCGGCTGATCGAGTGGTGTGACCATGGCGTCGAGCCGGAAGACAGCATCGAGGCCGACGAGAACGGGACCGAAGCGCAGCCGCCCTACTGGGCCTATGCCTGGGCCGGCGGCGCGGTGCTTGCCCGCTTCATATTCGACCGACCGCAGACGGTAGCCGGGCAGCGCGTGCTCGACCTCGGCGCCGGTTCAGGCCTCGTCGGCATCGCCGCCGCCAAGGCTGGCGCCCGCGCGGTGCTTGCGGCCGAGATAGACCGTAACGGCGTTGCAGCGATCGGCCTCAATGCCGCCGCCAACGGCGTCACGATCACCGTTGTCGACAAGGATATCACCACTGGCCCGCCACCGGCCGTCGACCTTGTGCTCGCAGGCGATGTTTTTTACGGCCATGAGGTTGCCTTACGCGTTACCCCATTCCTCGACCGCTGCCTGGCCGCCGGCATCGAGGTTCTGGTCGGCGATCCCCGTCGCACCGATCTGCCGCTGTCACGGCTGAGATTGCTCGCCGAGTACCGGGTGCCGGATTTCGGCGACGCGAAGGGTGTCGCGACGAAACCGAGCGGTGTGTTTTCCTTTGAAGCGGATGACCGCTGTCGCTGAGATCAAAACCCAGTCACTCGGAATGTACCGAGTTCGACCGCCAACGCAGATGATCATCCAATCAAAGGCACGTTCAGATAGCAGTCGTGACGGCCGCTAACATCTAAGCTCAGCGTCCCCTAATTCGCCAATGTACTTTTCGCCATACAGATGTATCCGCTCAAGTCGCTCGAAGCAGCTCTCCGCGAATAGAGCGCCCCGTCGCTAACGTCGCCTACGTCACGGTCGTCCTCACGCGCCATGCCAAGTCTAACAGATGCGGTTGCGCCGACGATCTTCTTGCCACGGGCCTCTATCGCACCACCGCTGATCTGCTGGCGTAGGCGCTCTCCCCCAAAAGGAGGTTTTCCGCGACGGCCCGCGGCAACCGGAGAAGGGAACCTGTGCTCTCAAACCAGCATCGACTGCTGGGAGAAGATGCCCGCCATCGCGCCGTGCGATGATGCCGTGGTGACCGAGGCCATGAGGGGGTTGGCGAGGTCGCCGGCGGCGTAGATGCCGGGCATGCTGGTTTCGCGGCGCTCGTCGACCTTGAGGGCAATGCCGAGGGGCGAATCGACCGTGGCGAGGCCCAGTGATTCATGCAGGCTTGCGGACGGCTTGTTGCGCGGATGCGCGAACAGGATGTCGACTGCGACATTGGGGCCGGTATCGAGCTCGACGGTGGCGTGATGGCCCCCGTGATGGGCGATTCCGGTGATCCGGCCATCGACGACAGGTATATTGCGGTGCCCCAGATCGGCCCGAATATCGGGCGGAATGTCGTGACCATCGGCGAAGAGCGTCAACGTGTCGGTCCAGTCGTGGTACAGCCTGACATAATTGTGCGACTGCCGGCCGGACCAGACGAGGCCCCAATGCTGGCCGGCGACTTCAAAGCCGTCGCAATAGGGACAGGGCACGATGGACGTGCCCCAGCCTTCGGCAAAGCCCGGAACATCAGGCATCTGGTCGACGACGCCATAGCTCAGGATCAGCCGGCGCGCCGCAAGGCTTTCGCCGTCGCCAGTGAGCACGGAGAAATCGTCGATGGCGCCAGAGATGCTGTCGGCCCGGGCATTGACCAGCCTGATCGTGGGATAGCGCGCCAGTTGCTGCCGCGCCTCGGCCAGGATGTCCAGCGGTGGCTTGTGGTCGTGGCCGAGCAGGCCATGCGAGTGGCCGGCAAAGCGGTTGCGCGGCAGGCCGGTATCGAGAACGGTGACCTTGCGGCGGGCACGGCCGAGCTGCAGGGCGTCGGCGAGACCGGCAAAGCTGCCGCCGATGATGATGACGTCATCCATGATGGGCTCCGTGTTGTGGATGGAGGGGGTTGGGCTGGGCCGGGCGCGAAATATCGTCCACCGATACGCGCTCGAGACGGTCAGCGAGCAGGGCTTCGGCATCGACGAGAATGTCGCCCATCACTGTGTTGACCGGCCGGACAATGCCGCATTCGATATCGCCGGGCGGCCCGGGGAAACTTGATTTGGAGGACAAGTTGAAACCGACCCGTTGGCTTGCACATTTCAGATACTACGTGGTATCGTAATGCACGAATTAGGATACTGTCAAGGACTGGAATTGTCGTGACCGTAAACAGCCAGGGCCGGCGCGGCCGGCCGGCCAACGAGGCGCTTGGCCAAACGATAGTCGACGCCGCGTGCGAACTCTTTGAGGAACTGGGTTTTCATGCGACGACATTGGAAAAGGTCGCCCAGCGAGCGAAGATATCCAAGCTCAGCATCTATCGGCACTTCGAGAACAAGGAGGCGCTGTTCAGCGCGGCCATCGCGACCCGCTGCCGTCAGTTTGCACCACAGGCCCTTGTTGAAGGCGTCGACGGTTCGGCCGAAGATCAGCTCATGGCGGTGGGATCATCGCTGCTTCGCACGCTGTTGAGCCCGGACGTCCGCAGTGTCGAAGCCATGATCATGGCCGACAAGACGAATCAAAATTCGTTAAGCAAGGTCCATTACGAAGCCGGCCCCGCCCATGTCATCGCCCAAATCGAGGCCCTGTTGCGCCGGTTGCACGCGAAGGCGGTTCTGAACGTGCCCGATCCTCTCCGGTCCGCCCGCTTGTTTGCCGCGCTTTTCAAAGGATCCGATCTCCTGATTATCGCACGCTTCGATCAGGCGAGAGCAGAGGACGACAACGAAATCGAATCCTATTGCCGGTCGGCCGTCGCCATGTTCATCGCCGCGCACGGCGGCAAAGGCCACGCAGGATACTAATCCCGCACATCTTATGTCGCGGGGTGAAGTGAAGAACGGCAGCTAACCGTCGGTTTCGACTACCTGCAGACGTTCGGCTCACCACCCCATCTCAGCCGTTGGCGGGAAAGTCCCAATTCGATTTGCCAAGCCTAGCCCGGTCAGATCGTCTCCTTGACCCGTGCCGAGAGGAAGTCGGGCAGATCGGCAACCGAATCAAGAACAATGTCGGCGATCCCGGCCAGCGATTCGCGGGTGCCGGTGCCGGAGAGCACGCCGACCGCCAGTCCGCAGCCGCCGGCCCGCGCCATTTCGAGATCATGGCGGTTGTCGCCGACCATGGCGATCTCCGCCGGCTTCAGCCCGGTGAGATCGCTGAAGGCCAGGATGGTGTCGGGCGCCGGTTTCGGATTGGCGACCGCGTCGTAGCCATAGGCAGCGTCGAACAGCTGGGCGACGCCGAGCGTGACCAGCGTCTTTTCCGCGCCGCTGGTCGAATCGTTGGTGGCGACGCCAAGCCGGTAGGACTTCCTGTGCAAGGCCGTCAGCGTGTCGACGATGCCCGGCAACGCCACCGCCATTGCCGAGCCCTGCACCGAGGTGATCTCGTTGAAGCGGGCAACCGCAAGCATCTGGTCCTCGTTGGACAGGCGTGGGAACCACAATTCGACGACGTCGAGATTGGTTCCGGAGGCAAAGATCGAGTCCGGCTTGAAGCGCTTGTTGGTGAAATCGAAGCCAGCGGCCGCCAGCAGCCTGTCGGCTTTCCAGCGATCGCCTTCCGACGCATCCATGGCCATGAAGTCGGCAACGCCAAGCCAGGTCGCGTTGAAGTCGACAAGCGTTCCATCCTTGTCGAACAATATACCCTTGATGTCTGCCAAGCTTTTCACTCCGATCCACGCAAATGGTGGATGTATCCTACGAGACCAGCGGTCGATGCATCCCGCTTGGCGGCACTTTCCTTGCCCTCCACGACAGGCAAAAGGCCGGTGGCCAGTTCCTTGCCGAGTTCGACGCCCCACTGGTCGAAGGAGTTGATGTTGAACAGCGTGCCCTCGACGAAGACGCGGTGCTCGTAGAGCGCGATCAGCCGGCCGAAGGTGCGCGGATCGAGTTTGCGGTAGAGGATGGTCACGGAGGGCCGGTTGCCGGAGAAGACGCGGTGCGGGGCAATTTTGTCGACCTCGGCCGGCTTCATGCCCTTGGCCAGCATCTGGGCGCGGGCCTCCTCAAGCGTCCGGCCCTTCATCAGCGCCTCCGACTGCGCCAGGCAGTTGGCGAGCAGCAGATCGTGCTGGTGCTTGAGCTCGGGCTCGTGGCCGACGGCCGCGGCGAGGAACTCGACCGGGATGAAATCGGTGCCCTGGTGCAGCAGCTGGAAGAAGGCGTGCTGGCCGTTGGTGCCGGGCTCGCCCCAGACCAATGGTCCGGTCGGCGTCGTTACGTCGGTGCCTTCGAGGGTGACGCTCTTGCCGTTCGATTCCATATCGAGCTGCTGCAGATAGGCCGGCAGCCTGGACAGGCGCTGGTCATAGGGGATGACGGCGCGCGCCGGATACCCGCAGATCACGCGATGCCACCAGCCGACCAGTCCCAGCAACGCCGGCAGGTTCTCCTTTACCGGCACGGTGCGGAAATGCTCGTCCATCTCGTGCGCGCCATCGAGGAACGCGCGGAAATTCCGCGGGCCGACAGCGATCATCACCGGCAGGCCGATCGCGCCCCAGAGCGAATAGCGGCCACCGACCCAGTCCCAGAAGCCGAAGACGCGATCCGGCCCGATGCCGAACTTGGCCACAAGGTCGAGCGCGGTCGAGACGGCGGCGAAATGCTTGCCGACCGCTTCCTTGCCGAGCGCTTCCTGCACCCATTTGCGCGCCGTCTGCGCATTCGTCATCGTCTCGACGGTGGTGAAGGTCTTGGAGGCGATAATGAACAGCGTGGTTTCGGCCGACAGGCCCTTCAGCGTGTCATGGATATGGGCGCCGTCGATGTTGGAGACGTAATGCGCGCGCGGCCCGTCATGATAGGGCGCCAGTGCCAGGGTCGCCATGGCCGGACCGAGATCGGAACCACCGATGCCGATGTTGACGATGTCGGTGATCTTCTTGCCCGTGGCGCCGGCCGCCTTGCCCGACCGCACGGCGTCGGCGAAGGCGCCCATCGCGTCGAGCACGGCTATGACGTCCGCCTTGACGTCCTGGCCATCGACGGTGACGCCCTTGCCGGTCAGGTTGCGCAACGCCGTATGCAGCACGGCGCGATCCTCAGTGAGGTTGATCTTCTTGCCGGCGAACATGGCGGTGCGACGACCTTCGAGATCGGCCGCCTTGGCGAGCCGTTCCAGCAAGTCCATGGTGAGCTCGTCGACGGCGCATTTCGACCAGTCGAGCAGAAGGTCGCCGTCGTTGGCGGAGAACGTCTCGAAACGCTTGGGATCAGTGGCGAAGGCCTGGCGCATGCTGGCGGGCGCCGCCGCGCGATGATCGCGCAAGGCGGCAAGCTGTTTTTGGAAGGACGATTGATCCACTGCCGAACTCCGAAACCTCGAGCCATCATTACGAACCGGATGTTTCCGGCGCGTGTCGTCGCGACAATCTATCGAACCTAATTCGAGCCATTTCAATGCGCAGCGATGACGCACGAGGTCATCGCCGGGATGAGGCGCCGCGTCACCCCGCGATGCCGCAGCGCAGCATCAAAATGGCGTGAAGGATCACTGGCATAAATCCCAACGATCAGAAAAATTCATTGGCGCAACCCCTTGTGCCACGGTTACGTTCGGCTGGTCCAGCCAAGCGAAAACGGCTGGCCATCGAGGAACACCTCCCATGCCACAGCGTAACGACACGGCCATATGGTCCGGCCTGTTCCGGATTTCGGCGGAATCGGGCCAGACCCTGCAGGCGCAGATCCGCCAAGCCATCGTGGCCGCCATTCTCGACCGCCAGATTGCCGCATCGATGCCGCTTCCTTCCTGCCGGATCCTGGCCGAAAAACTCGGCGTTGCGCGCGGAACCGTCGTGCTGGCGTTCCAGCAGCTCGTCGACCAGGGCTTCCTGGTGGCACGCGAGCGGCGCGGCCATTTCGTCAATCCCGATGTGCTGGCAACGCCTGCCAAGCCGCACCAGAAGGCGCCTGACCAGGCCAACGAAATCGACTGGAAGGCACGCCGCAAGATCGCCGCCAGCGACATGCCGCCGCCGGCCAAGCACGAGAACTGGATCAAGTCGTCCTACCCCTTCGTCTACGGCCAGTTCGACCCGGCGCTGTTCCCGACCGCCGAGTGGCGCGAGTGCAACCGCATGGCGCTTGCCGTGCTCGAAATCCGCAACTGGGCGTCCGACATGGTCGACCGCGACGATCCGCTGCTGATCGAGCAGATCCAGGCGCGCCTGCTGCCCAGGCGCGGCATCTTCGCCAATCCTGACGAGATCATCGTCACGCTGGGCGCCCAGAACGCGCTCTACATGCTGGCGACGCTGCTGATGTCCAAGGGCTCCAAGGTGGCGATGGAGGATCCCGGCTACCCCGATGCCCGCTCGATCTTCCGCCTTGCGGGCGCCGACATACAGCCGGTGCCGGTCGACCAGTCCGGCATCGTAACCGGTTCTATTCCCAATGATTCCGGGTTCGTCTTCGTAACGCCCAGCCACCATTGCCCGACGATGGTGCCGCTTTCGGCGGAACGGCGGCAGGATCTTCTGGCGCGAGCCAACCGCTACAACCAGATCATCATCGAGGACGGCTATGACAGCCAGCTTCTCGACGAGGCACCGCAGCAGGCGCTAAAGAGCCTCGATCGTTCCGGCCGCGTCGTCTATGTCGGCTCGATGTCGAAGACGCTGGCTCCCGGCCTGCGGCTTGGCTACATCGTGGCGTCTGCCGGACTGATCTCCGAGCTCAGGGCACTGCGCCGCTTCATGCTGCGTCATCCGCCGGCCAACAATCAGCGCGCCGTAGCACTCTTCCTGTCGCTCGGCCATCATGAGGCGCTGGTACGACGGCTGTCGTCGGCCTTCGACGAGCGGCGCAAGCGGCTGGTCCATGCGATTTCCGCCTTCCTGCCGGAGTGGCGCTCGACCGATTCGGCCGGCGGCACGTCGCTGTGGCTCGAGGGACCGCGCGGCACCGATTCACGCGGGCTGGCCGAGGCAGCAGCCTCGCGCAGCGTCATCATCGAGCCGGGCGACCGTTTCTTCGATCGGACCGAGAAGCCTTCGCGTTTCATGCGACTGGGCATCTCGTCGATCGCGCTGCAGCACATCGAGCCAGGCATCCGCGAACTCGCCACCGCCGCCGGACGCAGGCCGGCGGCCGCCTGATCCATCGCCCACCCCTTTGGACCGGAGCCGTGCAGGCGTGGCTCCGGTCCTTTAGTGTTCTGGCATATGCGACCGGACCCGCTGGCTCATAGTCTGGGCCAATGCCGGCGGCATAGTCGGAGCACAAAGGGGAAGAAGCAGCCGATGGTGGACCAACCGCCGCGCCCTGCTGCTCGGAAAGGTGGAGTGTCTCCATGTCAGTTCTTGAAAAGCAGGAAGCGGCGGCGGACCAGCGTTCGCGTCGCTCCGGCGGGCGCGAAGCGCGCCGCGCCATGCGGGCTGCACCCTTGGCCGACGACATCAAGCCGGTGCGCGCCGGCCTCGAAGGCGGCAGCTACGGACCGCTGACCCAGAACGACCAGGAACGCATCCACGAAGCGGTGCTGACGCTCCTGGAGACAGTTGGCTTTGCCAATGCCATCCCCTCTTGCATCGAAGCCTTGACAGAGGCCGGCGCCACCTATGGCGACGATGGGCGCATCCGCTTTCCACGAGCGCTCGTGCTCGACACGATCAAGAAAGCGGCAAGGCATTTCACGCTGCACGGCCAAGACCCCAAGCACGACATGCTGATCAAGGGTAAGCGCGTGCATTACGGCACGGCCGGAGCTGCCGTGCATCTGGTCGATGTCGAGAAGCGCGAATATCGCGAGTCGCTGCTGCAGGACATCTATGACGCCGCCCGCCTCGTCGAAGGGCTCGACAATATCCACTTCTTCCAGCGGCCGATGGTGCCGCGCGACATTCCCGATCCGCTCGAAATGGATTTCAACACGCTCTATGCCTGCGTGATGGGTACGTCCAAGCATGTCGGCACCTCGTTTACGGTGCGCGAGAATGTGCAGCCGGCGCTCGAAATGCTCTATGCCATTGCCGGAGGCGAGGAGAACTTCCGCGCCCGGCCGTTCGTGTCGAACTCGAACTGCTTCGTGGTGCCGCCGATGAAGTTCGCCGAGGACGCCTGCGGCGTGCTCGAGGCTTGCGTCGAGGGCGGCATCCCGATTCTCCTGCTGTCGGCCGGGCAGGCCGGCGCCACGGCACCGGCGGCGATTGCCGGTGCGGTGGTGCAAGCGGTGGCCGAAGTGCTGGCCGGTCTGGTCTATGTCAACGCCATCAAGCCGGGCCACCCGGCGATCTTCGGTACCTGGCCGTTCGTTTCGGATCTGCGCACCGGCGCAATGTCCGGCGGTTCGGCCGAGCAGGCAGTCCTGACCGCAGCGTGCGCACAAATGGCGCAATACTACGACTTGCCTGGCGGTTCAGCCGCCGGCATGACGGATTCGAAACTGCCCGATATCCAGTCCGGCTACGAAAAGGGCATCACCGACGTGATGGCCGGTCTCGCCGGGCTCAATCTCGTCTATGAATCGGCCGGCATGCATGCCTCCCTGCTCGGCTTTTGCCTGGAAAGCCTGATCATCGACAACGACATGCTCGGCCACTGCCTGCGCTGCGTGCGTGGCATCGAGGTGACTGACGAAGCGCTGTCGATCGATACCATTGCCGATGTCTGCCTGAAGGGTCCGGGCCACTATCTCGGCAATGAGCAGACGCTGCGGCTGATGCAGACGGAGTATTTTTACCCCGCCGTCGGCGACCGCTTTTCTCCCAAGGAATGGAACGAGAAGGGCCGGCCCGACATCTTGCAGCGGGCGATCATCGAGAAGAAGCGGGTGCTTGCCGAGCGCTTTCCACGCCATGTGCCGAAGCCGATCGACGACCGGCTGCGCGCCCGCTTTGGCGAAATGATCAAACTGCCTCGCGGCAGGATGGGCGGGTAAACAACGCTCCCGGAACAGCTATTCGGTGCCCAGCCCATAGCGCTCGACGACCTCGGCGCTGATCAGCTTGGCGTGCAGCGCCATCAGCACGATTTGCGCATCGAAACTGTCGCCGGCCTGCACGGCGGCCTCGACCCGGCGCTCCACGTCCTGCCGTTGCGGCAAGCCATGGGAGCTTTCGAAGGTTTCTGGCCCAGCAACGCAATAGCTGAACAATTGCGCCACTTCCGCATAGGCCTTGGTGGGCGGCTCGTCGGACCAGTGATCCTTCATCAGATTGACGATGGTGAGTTTTACGCCCTCCGGCACAAGGGCTGGGTGAAGGTCGGCGGTCCGCAATGCGACGTCGAGCTGTCTCAAATCGCTTGAGCGGCCGAACATTCCGAGAAAGCCTAGAGAAGAGCGCCGTCCCGCCATGAGTTCCAATCCGTTTCAACGCAATTAGGAGGTTCGCAAGCGGAATACAAAGGCCGTGGCCTTGGATCCTTCCTTATACGTGTCTCTCCCCTGCCGGGGGCGCCAGCAGATCGATGAGCCGGGACAATTGCGGTATGGCGATAGCGATTGTTGACGGATGGTTCTCGACCCTCGACCGGGACACGCCGAACGGAGCCCGAGAGGCAGCCTGATAGTTCAGGCCGCCTGTCAAACATCCAGCATCAGCAATCGTCGCCTGGAATAATCAGCGACTATCCCGAGGATAATCAGCGATTATCCTGGAATATCAGTGATTGTCCCTGGGAACACCGCTGGTATGCGCGACATCCTGGTATTTCACCGCTGGCTCCAGCACCATTCCCTCTGAGAACTGCGCCACCATGCCACGCTGGATCTCCTGCCAGGGCGTCTGGTGCTTGGGATAGTGATAACCGCCATTGTTCTGCAGTTCGGCGCGGCGGCGGGTGATCTCGTCATCGGTGACGAGGATATCGGCCGTGCCCTTGCGCAGGTCGATGCGGACACGGTCGCCCGTCTTCAACAGCGCCAGCCCGCCGCCGATCGCCGCTTCCGGCGAGGCGTTGAGGATCGACGGCGAACCTGACGTGCCCGACTGGCGACCGTCACCAATGCAGGCGAGCGCGTGGATGCCCTTCTTGATGAGATAGGCTGGCGGCTGCATGTTGACGACCTCGGCACCGCCGGGATAGCCGACCGGGCCAGCGCCGCGCATGAACAGGATGGTGTGTTCGTCGATGCCTTGCGCCGGATCGTCGATGCGGGCGTGGTAATCCTCCGGCCCGTCGAATACCATGGCGTTGCCTTCGAAAGCCTCGGGATCCCTGGGGTTGGACAAATAGCGCTCGCGGAACTCCGGCGAGATGCCGCTGGTCTTCATGATCGCCGAATCGAACAGATTGCCCCGCAGGTTGATGAAGCCGGCATTGGCTTTCAACGGCTCGGCCACGGTGCGGATGACCTCGATGTTCTCGTTGACGACCCCCTTGCAGTTGTCGCCGATCGATTTGCCGTTGACGGTGATGGCTTCGGGGAAAGGCAGCAATCCGCCTTTCATCAATTCGGCCACGACGGCCGGCACGCCGCCCGCGTGGTGATAATCTTCGCCGAGATATTCGCCTGTCGGCTGCAGATTGACGATGAGCGGGATCTTGAGCCCGACCTTCTGCCAGTCGTCATTGTCGAGCGGCACGCCGAGATGGCGGGCGATGGCGTTGAGATGGATCGGTGCATTGGTCGAGCCGCCAATGGCCGAGTTGACGACGATGGCATTCTCAAAGGCTTTGCGCGTCATGATATCGGACGGCTTCAAATCCTCGTGCACCATCTCGACAATGCGCTTTCCCGTCTCATAGGAAATCTGGCCGCGCTCGCGGTACGGCGCGGGAATGGCGGCCGAACCAGGCAACTGCATTCCAAGCGCCTCGGCCAGCGAGTTCATCGTCGTGGCGGTGCCCATGGTGTTGCAATAGCCGGTGGACGGCGCCGAGGAGGCGACGATATCCATGAACTCGTCATAGCCGATCTCGCCAGCCGATAGCCGCTGGCGCGATTCCCAGACGATGGTGCCCGAACCGGTGCGCTTGCCCTTGTGCCAGCCATTGAGCATCGGGCCGACCGACAGCGCAATCGCCGGGATGTTGACGGTGGCCGCCGCCATCAGCAGGGCCGGCGTCGTCTTGTCGCAACCGATGGTGAGCACGACGCCATCGAGCGGGTAGCCGTAAAGCACTTCAACCAGGCCAAGGTAGGCAAGGTTGCGGTCAAGAGCGGCGGTCGGGCGCTTGCCGGTCTCCTGGATCGGGTGGCAGGGAAATTCGAAAGGGATGCCGCCCATCGAGACGATGCCTTCGCGCACGCGCTTGGCGAGTTCGATATGGTGCCGGTTGCAGGGCGAAAGATCGGAGCCGGTCTGGGCGATGCCGATCAGTGGCTTGCCCGACATCAGTTCGGCGCGCGTCAGGCCGTAATTCAGGTAGCGCTCGAGATAGAGCGCCGTCATGCCCGGGTTGTCGGGATTGTCGAACCACTCCTGCGAGCGAAATTTTTTCTTGTGGGTGGGGGCGCCTGCCATTGGTAGTCTCCGTATTTGTAAGACAAATCGATATGGCAACGCGCGAGAGCAGGCAAGAGGGCGTGCGGTCGCAACCGGACTTTGGTGTGATAGACAGGCAGCCAGCCGTGCGTTAGGGCTTCATTCAGTCTTGTCCGGGAGGTTTTCATGGCTTTGGTGATCGAAGGCGAGGAGCGCATTGCCGCTTCCCTGCAAAAAGTGTGGGAAGCGCTGAACGATCCCGAGGTCCTGAAGGCGACCATTCCCGGCTGCCAGAGCCTGGAGATGAGATCGCCGACCGAAATGGCGGCGACCGTGGTGGTGAAGATCGGACCGATCAAGGCGACGTTCAACGGCGAAGTGACGTTGAAGAACCTGAAGCCGCCGCACTCCTACACCATCCAGGGTGAAGGCAAGGGTGGCATTGCCGGTTTCGCAAAGGGTGGTGCTGACGTGACGTTGGCATCAGATGGGCCCGATACCACGGTGTTGAAATACGCCGCCAAGGCCGATGTCGGCGGCAAGATCGCCCAGCTCGGCAGCCGGCTGATCGAATCGACCTCGAAGAAACTCGCCGGACAGTTTTTTTCCTCGTTCGGCGAGAAGGTCGGCGGCTAACCCTCTCCCTTGAGGGGAGGTTGCCTCGCAAAGCGAGGCGGGAGGGGTCGCCTCAGCTGCCTCAACTTTTCACTGAACTGCCTCGACCTTCGACAGAAGAAGTTGGAGCGCGTCACCGCAGACCCCACCCGGCCCTCCGGGCCACCCTCCCCTCAAGGGGGCGGGATATCCGCGCTACTCGAAGACAATACTCGGCACGGCGGCAGCAGCGGCACCACGCTCTTCGTTGACCCGGTCCCAAACCTTCGAAGCGATGTCGCGGTAGACTTTCGCCTCGGCGCCGTCGGGCTTCGAGACGACAACCGGCGCGCCGGCATCCGAGCTTTCGCGGATGCCCATCTCGAGCGGCACTTCGCCAAGGAAGGTGACGCCGAGACGGTCGGCCTCGCGGCGCGCACCGCCATGGCCGAAGATGTCGTAGCGTTTGCCGGTGTCCGGGGCGACGAAATAACTCATGTTTTCGACGATGCCGAGCAGTGGCACGTCGACCTTCTTGAACATGTTGAGGCCTTTTCGTGCGTCGATCAGGGCTAGATCCTGCGGCGTCGAGACGATGACGGCGCCGGCCAGCGGCACCTGCTGGGCCATGGTCAGCTGCGCGTCGCCGGTGCCCGGCGGCATGTCGACGACGAGCACGTCGAGCCGGCCCCATTCTACCTCGCGCAGCATCTGCGTCAGTGCCGACATCACCATCGGGCCGCGCCAGATCATCGGCGTCTCCTCATCGACGAGGAAGCCCATCGACATCACCTTCAGGCCGTATTTCTCCATCGGTTTCAAGATCTTGCCGTCGACGGTCTGCGGCCTGCCATGGATATTGAGCAGCCGCGGCATGGATGGGCCATAGATGTCGGCATCGAGCACGCCGACGCGCAGGCCGTTGGCGGCGAGGCCAAGCGCGATGTTGACGGCGGTGGTCGACTTGCCGACGCCGCCCTTGCCGGAAGCAACGGCAATGATTGCCTCTATGCCGGGCACGCCGCGTTTGCCGGAGCTGTGCGAGGCCGGCGCGTGCGGAGCAGCACGCGGCGCGGCAGCAGCGGGCGGAGCCGGCCTGGGTGCGGGGCGCGACGGGACCGGAGCCTCCATGCCGCCGCCCTTCTTTTCGGCCGTCAGGGCGACGACGGCGCCGGCGACACCGGGAATCGCCTTGACGACCCGTTCGGCGGCGGCACGCAGTGGCTCCATCTCCTGGGCGCGGGCGGCGGGAACGGTAATCGAGAAGAAGACCTTCCCGTCGGCGATGAAAATCTCCGAAACCATGCCGAGGTCGACGATGTTGCCGGTGAAATCCGGCCCGTTCACCGTCTTCAGACGCTCGGTGACGATTTCCTTGGTGACGTTCTGCTGGACGGCGGACATGATTTTTTCCTTGGACGTTCAGGCTTGAGATAATGCAGTTTCCGGACAGAACCAAGCCGTGGAGCAACAGCTGCCTCTGCGTGCCCGAAAAACGACGAGGCCTGTCTGATCGCCTGATCGAATGCATCCGCGGAAAACGGCAGCCAAGGTGACCGATCACTCCAGCAAGTTGACGGTCGCCAATCTGCCGTTGCGACCTATCTGCATGACCATGGTGAGCACGACAACCAGGGAAGGAGATCATCATGCTCGCAAACTTCAACGCAACGGCCAATCTCGCGGTAAAGGATCTCGCGAAAGCCAAGGCCTTCTATGAGGGAACGCTTGGCCTGAAGCAGGTGCACGATGAGGGCGGTGAACTGATCGTGTATAAAAGCGGCGACACAGCCATCAATGTCTATCATTCCCAATATGCCGGAACCAACAAGGCAACCGCGGTGACGTGGACCGTGGGCGACGAGATCGGCAATGTCGTCAAGGCGCTGAAGTCGAAGGGCGTCAGCTTCGAGCACTATGATATGCCGGGCTTGACACTGGAGGGCGACGTCCATGTCGGCTCCGGCATGAAGGTCGCCTGGTTCAAGGACCCAGACGGCAACATCCTGAACCTTGTGGACAGGTAGATGTCTTCGCCTACCTCGCCAGGCCGACCGCGAGGTAGGTGAGCGCCGAGATCATAGCGGTTGCCGGCAAGGTGACGATCCAGGCAATGACGATGCTGCTGGCAATGCCCCAGCGCACCGCCGAGACCCGGCGAGCGGCGCCAACGCCTATGATGGCGCCGGTGATGGTGTGCGTGGTCGAAACGGGAACTCCGAGCCAGGTGGCGGCAAACAGGGTGATGGCGCCACCGGTCTCGGCGCAAAAACCCTGCATCGGATTCAGCCGGGTGATCTTCGAGCCCATGGTGTGAACGATACGCCAGCCGCCGAACAGGGTGCCGAGGGCCAGCGCCGACTGACAGGTGAGTACAACCCACAGCGGCACATAGAAAGTCGCGCCGAGCATGCCTTGCGAATAGAGCAGCACGGCGATGATGCCCATGGTTTTCTGGGCGTCGTTGCCGCCATGCCCGAGCGAATAGAGCGAGGCGGAAAAGAACTGCAGGACGCGGAAGGTGCTGTCGACCGCAAACGGAGACTGGCGCACGAAGAGCCAGGAAACGGTCAGGATCAGGACGAGCGCCAAGACAAAACCGGTTGCCGGCGACACAACGATAGCAGCGACAGTCTTGCCGAGTCCCGTCCAGACGATGGCACCGAGCCCGGCCTTTGCCACCCCGGCACCGACAAGACCGCCGATCAACGCATGCGAGCTGCTCGACGGAATGCCGACCATCCAGGTTACGATGTTCCAGACGATGGCGCCGACAAGGGCGGCAAAGATCACCGCCGGCGTGACGACGCTGACGTCGACGATACCCTTTCCCACTGTCTCGGCGACGTGGAGACCGAAGAACATGAAGGCAATGAAATTGAAGAAGGCTGCCCACAACACCGCATATTGCGGCCTCAGCACCCGGGTGGAGACGATGGTGGCGATGGAGTTGGCCGCGTCGTGCAGGCCGTTGAGAAAATCGAAGAACAGCGCGACGGCCACGAGGCCGACCAGCACGGGAAAGGCAATGGTGGCTTCCATCACCTAAACATTCTCGATGACGATGCCGCTGATCTCGTTGGCGACGTCCTCGAATCGGTCGACCACCTTTTCCAGCTGGCCATAGATCTCGCTGCCGATCAGGTAGGCCATCGGGTCGCTGCTGCCATGCTTCCTGAAGAGATCCTTCAAACCCTGCTCGTGCAGATCATCGGCCCGGCTTTCGACGCGCATGACCTCTTCGGCGATGGCATTGAGGCGCACGGTGTGCGCACCAACCTTGCTGAGCAGCGGAATCGCCTCGGCCACCAACTTGGCGGCGGCGACGATGACGCCACCCATTTCCTGCATCAGCGGATCGAATTCCTTCTTTTCGAACAGCCTCACCGTCTTGACCGTCTTGTGCATCATGTCGATGGCATCATCCATCGATTGGATCAGGTCCTTGATGTCGCCGCGATCGAAAGGCGTGATGAAGGAGCGCCGCACCGCCAGCAGCACTTCCGCGGTGATATGGTCGGCTTCGTCTTCGAGATCGATGATTTTCTGGCCCCAGCGCTCGATGTCCTTGCCCTGGAGAAGCTGCTCCAGCGCCTCGGCGCCGCCGACCACCGTGCGGGAATGTCGTTCGAACAGTTCGAAGAAGCGATCTTCGCGCGGCAAAAGCTTGCGGAACCAGCCCAGCATGGTCGATCTCCCAGTTTCATCCACATAGCGCCGCATTCCGCCGGGGGGAACAGCTAGCCGGCTTAAAGATGTGGATGCAGGCCAATTGCGCATGGCGCTTGCGATAAAATGCAATTTCCCCGACCTTGCGTCGAACGACCGGAAGGATCGCATGATCGACAAGCTGGAATTCTTCATTGCGCTGGCCAGGGAGGAGCATTTCGGCCGGGCGGCGGAATTGTGCGGCGTGACCCAGCCGACGCTGTCGGCCGGCATCAAGCAGCTGGAGGGCCAGCTCGGGGTGATGCTGGTTTTGCGCGGCTCGCGCTTCCAGGGGCTGACGCCGGAGGGAAAACAGGTCCTGGTGTGGGCGCGCCGCATCGTCGGCGACACCCGTACCATGCGCGAGGAGATGCGCGCTGCGCGCTACGGTCTTTCGGGCCGCATCCGCATCGCCGCCATCCCGACGGCTCTGGCCATGGTGGCGCGGCTGACGACGCCGTTTCGGGCAAAGCATCCGGGCGTCACCTTCTCGGTGCTGTCGCGGACCTCGATTGAGGTGCTGTCGCTGCTGGGCAATTTCGACATCGATGCCGGCATCACCTATCTCGACAACGAGCCGCTGGGGCGGGTGACCAGCGTGCCGCTCTATGACGAGCGCTATCAACTGATCACCGCGATGGGAAATCCCTATTCCGACCGCGACAAAGTGACATGGGCGGAGCTCTCAAGCCTGCCGCTGTGCCTGTTGACGCCGGACATGCAGAACCGCCGCATCATCGACCAGCATCTGGCCGAAGCCGGCGTGCAGGTACGGCCGACGCTGGAATCCAACTCGATGATCGTGCTGTTTTCGCATATCCGGACCGGCAAATGGTCGTCGATCATGCCACTCAACCTCACTGAAACATTCGGCTTTTCCGAACCGATCCGGGCCATTCCGATCGTCGAACCGGACGCCAGCCACACGGTCGGCTTGGTGGCGGCGCCGCGCGAACCGCACACGCCGCTGGTCTCGGCGCTGTTGGACGAGGCGATGGCGCTGGCGGACGATTTCCACGCCCACCGCTAGGCTAACAATGCTGGATGGAGGACTGATAGAAATTTTCTATCAATCAACGAAACAGCTTTATTGATTCAGCAGGTTTCCTCTGATTTTGTAACGGCTTAGCGATAAAAGCTATCGACCAGGGAGGGCGCTGCTTGACGATGCAGCCTGCAAGTACCGAGATCACATCGCGCACAGCCGCGATCATCCATGAGTTGAAGGGCCTCGAAGGCCCGCTGCTGCCGATCCTTCACGGCATCCAGGAAGAGTTCGGCTATGTGCCCAAGGATGCGCTGCCGGTCATCGCCGAGGCGCTGAATATCTCCAGGGCCGAGGTGCACGGCGTCGTCACCTTCTACCATGATTATCGCAGCCATCCCGCCGGCCGGCATGTGCTGAAGCTCTGCCAGGCGGAATCCTGCCAGTCGATGGGTTCGGACGCCATCGCCGCCAAACTTAAGCAGTTGCTTGGCATCGGCTTCCATGAGACGGCCCGCGACGGTTCGGTGACGCTGGAGCCGGTCTATTGCCTGGGCTTGTGCGCCTGTTCGCCCGCGGCAATGCTCGATGGCCAGGTGATCGGGCGGCTCGATGACGAAAAGCTCGACGAAATCGTTGCCGAGGTGCGCTCATGATCCCGCGTATCTACATTCCCGGCGACTCCGGCGCGCTGGCGCTGGGTGCCGAAAAAGTCGCGAAGGCGATCGCAAGTGAGCTTGCCGAACGCGGCATCGAAGCCAAAATCGTGCGCAACGGCTCGCGCGGGGCTTACTTCCTCGAACCGATGGTCGAAGTGGCGACCGCTAACGGCCGGGTCGCTTATGGACCGGTCAAGCCGTCTGACGTCAAAAGCCTGTTCGACAGCGGCTTCCTCACCGGCGGCCATCACAAACGCTGGCTGGGCGCGCCGGACAAAATCCCCTTCCTGGCCAAGCAGACGCGACTGACTTTCGCACGCTGCGGCGTCACGGATCCGCTGTCGCTCGAATCCTACAAGAAATATGGCGGGTTGAATGGACTGACGAATGCGTTGGGACTGACGCCGGCCGCCATTGTCGCCGAGGTGACCGAATCCGGGCTGCGCGGGCGCGGCGGCGCGGGCTTCCCGACCGGCATCAAGTGGAAGACGGTGCTCGATACATCAGGCGACCGCAAATACATCGTCTGCAACGCCGACGAAGGCGATTCAGGCACCTTCGCCGACCGCATGATCATGGAGGGCGATCCCTTCGTGCTGATCGAAGGCATGACGATCGCCGGTATAGCCACGGGCGCGACGAAGGGCTTTGTCTATGTCCGCTCGGAATATCCGCATGCGGTGGCGGTGATGAACAAGGCCGTCGAAATCGCCCGCAAGGCCGGCGTTCTTGGCGCCAGCGTGCTGGGTTCGGCCTATGCTTTCGACATGGAGATCCGGGTCGGCGCAGGCGCCTATGTCTGCGGCGAGGAGACGGCGCTGCTGGACTCGCTCGAAGGCAAGCGCGGCATGGTCCGGGCAAAACCACCGCTGCCGGCTCACAAGGGGCTGTTCGGCAAGCCGACGGTGATCAACAACGTCATCTCATTGGCTTCGGTGCCTGTCATCATGGATAAGGGTGCGGCCTTCTACAAGGATTTCGGCATGGGCCGCTCGCGCGGCACGATCCCGATCCAGATCGCCGGCAACGTCAAACATGCTGGCCTGTTCGAAGCCGCTTTCGGCATGACGCTGGGCGAGATCGTCGACGGGATCGGCGGCGGCACGGCCACGGGGCTTCCCGTCAAGGCTGTGCAGGTCGGCGGACCGCTCGGCGCCTATTTCCCGCGCGCGCTGTTCGACACGCCGTTCGATTATGAGGCCTTCGCGGCCAAGGACGGCCTGATCGGCCATGCCGGCATCGTGGTGTTCGACGACACCGCCGACATGTTGAAACAGGCCCGCTTTGCGATGGAATTCTGCGCCATCGAAAGTTGCGGCAAGTGCACGCCATGCCGCATCGGCTCGACGCGCGGCGTCGAGACCATCGACAGAATTGCCGCGGGCATCGAACCGGAGAAGAACCTCGCTCTGGTCACCGACCTCTGCAACACGATGAAATTCGGCTCGCTGTGCGCGCTGGGCGGCTTCACGCCCTACCCTGTCATGAGCTCGATCACCCATTTCCCCGACGACTTCAAGCCCGCGCCCGTGCGCGTGGCTGCTGAATAGGAGCTGGCAGATGAACATCAAGGCCGACTTCCCGTCCCTCGTCGAAGAGATCGACTACGGAACCCCGGAATCGAAGGCGCAGAAGCAGGTCACGCTGAACGTCGACGGCCGCAGCATCACCGTCCCGGAAGGCACCTCGATCATGCGTGCCGCGATGGAAGGCGGGGTCGAGATCCCGAAGCTTTGCGCCACCGACATGCTGGACTCCTTCGGTTCGTGCCGTATCTGCCTTGTCGAGATCGAACGGCGCGGCGGCACGCCGGCCTCCTGCACGACACCCGTCGGCGAGGGCATGGTGGTGCGTACGCAGACCGAGCGGCTCGACGCCATTCGCCGCGGTGTCATGGAACTCTACGTCTCCGACCATCCGACTGGCTGGAACGAGAAGGCCGGAACCGGCGCCAGCGAATTCGATGCGGTGGCGAAGTCGATCGGCCTGACCGAGAACCGCTACGGCATCGAGGGCCGCAACCACGTCAAGCCGGAAGGTGGCGTGGCGCCCGGCCACGGCTCGCTGGCGGTCGATTACATCGCCCGCGATGAGTCCAATCCCTATTTCACCTATGACGCCTCGCAATGCATCGTCTGCTCGCGCTGCGTGCGGGCTTGCGAGGAGGTCCAGGGCACTTTTGCGCTGACCATCGAGGGCCGTGGTTTCGAATCCAGGGTCTCGGCGGGAATGCACGAGGCATTCATCGATTCGGAATGCGTTTCCTGCGGAGCCTGCGTGCAGGCTTGTCCGACCGATGCGCTGCGCGAGAAAACGGTGCTTGCCAAGGGCCTGCCGGAACGCTCGGCCGTCACCACCTGCGCTTATTGCGGCGTCGGCTGCTCGTTCAAGGCCGAAGTGAAGGGAGACGAGGTCATTCGCATGATGCCCTACAAGGAGGGCAAGGCGAACCACGGCCATTCCTGTGTGAAGGGCCGTTTCGCTTATGGCTACGCCACCCACAAGGACCGCATCCTGTCACCGATGATCCGGGAAAAAATCACCGATCCATGGCGCGAGGTGAGCTGGGAAGAGGCGATCGCCCACACGGCCAAGGAATTTCGCCGCATCCAGTACCAGTACGGACGCACCGCGATCGGCGGCATCACCTCGTCGCGCTGCACCAACGAGGAAACCTACCTCGTCCAGAAGATGGTTCGGCAGGGCTTCCGCAACAACAATGTCGACACCTGCGCGCGCGTCTGCCATTCGCCGACGGGCTACGGGCTCGGCCAGACCTATGGCACCTCGGCCGGCACGCAGGATTTCGACTCCGTCGATTACACCGACGTCGCCGTCGTCATCGGTGCCAATCCCGCTTCGGCCCATCCGGTGTTCGCCTCGCGGCTGAAGAAGCGGCTGCGCCAGGGCGCCAGGCTGATCGTGCTCGATCCGCGCCGCACCGAGATGGTCAAGTCGGCACACGTCGAAGCGGATTATCATCTGCCGCTGAAGCCCGGCACCAATGTCGCCGTGCTGACGGCGCTTGCGCATGTCATCGTCACCGAAGGTCTTTTCGACGAAGCCTTCATCCGCGAACGCTGCGACTGGACGGAGTTCCAGGATTGGGCGTCGTTCGTCGCCCTGCCGGAGAACAGCCCCGAAACCGTCGGTAAGCTGTCCGGCGTCGATCCAGAGGCGATCCGCGGCGCGGCCCGTCTCTACGCCACCGGGGGCAACGGCGCGATCTACTACGGCCTCGGGGTGACGGAACACAGCCAGGGCTCAACCACGGTGATGGCGATCGCCAACCTCGCCATGGCCACCGGCAATATCGGCCGGCCAGGCGTCGGCGTGAATCCGCTGCGCGGCCAGAACAACGTGCAGGGCTCGTGCGACATGGGCTCCTTCCCGCACGAACTGCCCGGCTATCGCCATATCTCCGGCGAAGCCGTGCGCGACATCTATGAGACCTTGTGGGGCGTGAAGCTGGACGACGAGCCCGGCTTGCGCATCCCCAACATGCTGGATGCCGCCGTCGACGGCAGCTTCAAGGGTATCTACATCCAGGGCGAGGACATTCTTCAGTCCGACCCCGACACCAAGCATGTCGCCGCTGGCCTTGCCGCGATGGAATGCGTCGTCGTGCACGACCTCTTCCTCAACGAGACGGCGAACTACGCCCATGTCTTCCTGCCCGGCTCGACCTTCCTGGAGAAGGACGGCACCTTCACCAACGCGGAGCGCCGCATCAACATGGTGCGCAAGGTTCTGGAGCCGAAGGCGCGCTATGCCGATTGGGAGGCGACGCAGGAGCTTGCCCGCGCGATCGGGCTGGACTGGAACTATCAGCATCCTTCCGAGATCATGGACGAGATCGCCATGACAACGCCGAGCTTCGCCGGCGTCTCCTTCGAGCTGCTCGACCGTGTCGGATCCGTGCAATGGCCTTGCAACGAGAAGGCGCCGCTCGGCACCCCGATCATGCATATCGACGGGTTCGTGCGCGGCAAGGGCAAGTTCATCCGCACCGAATATGTGGCGACGGACGAGAGGACCGGCCCGCGCTTCCCGCTGCTGCTTACCACCGGCCGCATCCTTTCGCAGTACAATGTCGGAGCGCAGACCAGGCGCACCGACAACATCATGTGGCACGGCGAGGACCGGCTGGAGATCCATCCGCACGACGCCGAGAACCGCGGACTGCGCGACGGCGACTGGGTCCGGCTGACCAGCCGCTCGGGCGAGACGACGCTGCGCGCGCTGATCACGGACCGGGTGTCGCCAGGCGTCGTCTACACGACATTCCATCATCCGGACACGCAGGCCAACGTCATCACCACCGACTTCTCCGACTGGGCGACCAACTGCCCGGAATACAAGGTGACGGCGGTGCAGGTCGGCGCCTCGAACGGGCCGTCGGAATGGCAGCGCGATTATGACGAGCAAGCCAGGCAGAGCCGTCGCATCGCGAAGCTGGAAGCGGCGGAGTAGCTGTGTCGAGGCTTTCGACAGCAAGAGCTTCAATCTCGACGGTTGGTCGACCCCCACACCCTCCGCAGAGCGACGCCCCCAAAACCCCC
>NZ_JAMYSC010000056.1:0-34561 GCF_040321755.1 Mesorhizobium sp. M0276
GCTTGCGTCCATGGCCGGTCTCCTTCCCGGCCAACAGAATCCCACTTGGTTACCAGAGCGTTAACGATTCATGATTCCGCCCTGCAATCGTGTGGACGCCGCATTCGCCGATCGCCGATTCGCTGGCGCTTTCAGGCGTGCGCCGCTTCGCCTCGAACTATACGAGCATGCGCAAATGGGGCTCGATCTCCTATCTGTTCGCCAATGTCGCGGGGGGCTTCATTCTGTCGGCGACAGGCTCTCGGGCCGTTCCGGTGATCATTCTCGTGGCGTTTGTCGCCGCTCTTGCCGCCGGCCTGCTGGCGCCGCGTCTTGGCCGTCCGCGGCGCGCCTCGCCGCTGTCGGCCACCGATATCCAGCACGCCGCGCCGAAGCTTCTCAACCCATATTTCCTGTATTTTTCGATCGGTGTCGGCGTCATCACCGCCAGCCACGCATTCCTCTATGGCTTCGTCTCGATCTACTGGAAATCGATCGGTATCAGCGATTCGGTTGTTGGCCTTTTGTGGGCGTGGGGCGTGGTTTCGGAAGTCTGCATGTTCATGATGTTCACCCGCTTTTTCGACCGCTTCTCCGTCGTGTCGATCATGGCGATGGCGGGGATCGGCGCGATCGTGCGCTGGATCGCCTTTCCGCTGGTTTGGCCGCTCGGCCTCGGCGTTGCCGGATTTTTCGGCGTCCAGACGCTGCACTCGGTCTCGGTGGCGCTGGTGCTGATCGGCCTGCAGAAGATGATCGGCGAAACGGTCTCCGAGGAACGAACCGGTGCCGCGCAGGGCATCGCCTATTTCTCAAACGGCTTCTTCATGGCGGTAATGACGCTGGCATCCGGCCCGCTTTACGAGCGGTTCGGTGTCGACGGCTTTTTTGCCATGGTCCCGATCGCCTTGATCGGCCTGGTGCTGATCGGACTTGCGGCGCGCTCAGCCCCACAGCGCCTTCTCAGGTGGTGACACCAGCGATCCCCGATAGACAAGGCCGGGCACACGGTCGCGAGCGAGCAGCAGCGGACCGTCGAGGTCGACGAAATTGGCATCCTGAGCGAGCAGCACCGCCGGCGCCATCGCCAGCGACGTACCGACCATGCAGCCGACCATCACGCCGAAACCGAGTTCGCGGGCGCGATCGCGCAACACAAGGGCGGCTGTCAGGCCGCCCGACTTGTCGAGCTTGATGTTGACGGCGTCGTAGAGGCCGATAAGATCTCCGAGGTTCTTCACCTCGTGCACGCTTTCATCGGCGCAGACCGGCACCGGATGCGCAATATGGCGCAGGATCTCGTCATGGCCGGCTGGCAGCGGCTGTTCGATCAGCGCAATGCCTTGCTCGGCGGCAAAAGCGAGGTTGGCAACGATATTGTCGTCGGTCCAGCCCTCATTGGCATCGAGGATGATGCGGCTGTCGGGCGCTGCTTGCCTCACGGCACGGATGCGCGCGACATCGTTGTCGCCACCGATCTTGACCTTGAGCAGGGGCCGCGCCGCATTGGCGCGGGCCTGTGCCGCCATCGCCTCCGGTTCGCCGAGCGACAGCGTGTAGGCGGTTTCGAGCGTCCGTAAGGGAGCAGCACCTATGGCATCGGCTACGGATGTTCCGCTGACCTTTGCCTCCAGATCCCACAGGGCGCAGTCGATGGCGTTGCGGGCAGCTCCGGCCGGCATGGCCGTGAGCAAGGCGGTTCGGCTGATGCCGCCGGCGATCCGGTCGCGCATGGCCTCGATCGCCTCGCGCACGCCGTCCATGGTCTCGCCATAGCGCTTGTAGGGAACGCATTCGCCGCGGCCGGCGTGGCTGCCCTCGCTGATCGTGCAGGAGATCACTTCGGCTTCGGTCTTGGAACCGCGCGAAATCGTAAAGGTTCCTGCGATTGGAAAACGCTCGGCCTCGACCGAAATGACACGCGCCATATTTTTCTGCTCCTGCTATGCGACAAGGGTTGTCGGCAAATCGACAGGTCAGACCCGTCAAGCTAAACAGGATGCCATGTTCAACATCGGCAAGCGCGACGCAAGCGGCACGACCGCAGGGAAGGCTGACCACGAACCGCGCGTGGCGATCGGCGAGGAGGACGGCGTTCTCGGCTGCGCCTTCTCCGGAACCTGGACCACACGGACCGTGGCGTTGATCGACGCCGACCTGCGCAGAATAGAGAAACGCAGCGGTTTCAAGACTTTGGCACTCGATCTTTCCAAGATCGAGAAGATGGATACCGCCGGCGCCTGGCTGATCGACCGGCTGGTCAGCGCCTTCGAGAAGAAGGGCGTCAAGATACAGTTGCAAGGCCAGAGCGAGATCGCGTCGATCCTGCTCGACGCGGTGGGCGAAGCTGTACGGCGCGACCGTGAATCCGGCCCGGCGCGACCGCCCAACATCGTCATTCGCGCGCTGGAGGCGGTCGGCCGGCGCGTCTACGAGATGCGCGACGACTTCCTTTCCTCGATGAACATCCTCGGCGCCACCATCCGCGGCGCGCAGATGAAGCTCGGCCGTGGTCATGCCGTCAACCCGGCGGCGATCTTCAACCAGATCGACCGCATGGGTGTCGGCGCCATTCCTGTTGTGGTGCTGATGTCGGCGATCGTCGGCGCCATCGTTGCCCAGCAAGGCGCCTATCAGCTCAGCTATTTCGGCGCCGATATTTTCGTCGTCGATCTCGTCGGCGTGCTGATCCTGCGCGAGCTCGGCGTGCTGATGACGGCGATCATGATCGCCGGCCGCTCGGGCAGCGCGATCACCGCCGAGATCGGCTCGATGAAGATGCGCGAAGAGGTGGATGCGCTGAAGGTCATCGGGCTCAACCCGATCGGCGTGCTGGTGTTTCCACGGCTGGTGGCGCTGGTGATCGCCTTGCCGTGCCTGACCATCATCGCCAATTTCGCGGCACTTGGTGGCGGCATCGTCGCCGCTTGGCTCTATTCCGACATCCCGCCCGCCGCCTTCCTCGACCGGTTGCGCGTCGCTATCGATCTGAGCACCATCTTTGCCGGCCTGATCAAGGCGCCGTTCATGGCGATGATCATCGGCACCATTGCCTCGGTCGAGGGCATGAAAGTCGGCGGCAGCGCGGAATCACTTGGCCAGCACGTGACCGCTTCGGTGGTGAAGTCGATCTTCGTCGTCATCATCCTCGATGGACTTTTCGCCATCTTCTACGCAGCGATCGAGTTCTGAGATGAAGCTGCGAAACCGGAAAAAGGCAGGTGCGGTGGCGGACCACACGGGCGAGGGCGACATCGTGCTTTCCGCGCATGACATCACCGTGTCCTTCGCCGACAAGGTCATCCTCGACAAGCTGTCGCTCGACATCAGGCGCGGCGAGATTCTCGGCTTTGTCGGTGCCTCGGGTGCCGGCAAATCCGTTCTGTTGCGCACCATTCTCGGCCTGACGCGCAAACAGTCGGGCACGATCAAGCTGTTCGGCCTCGACATCGAGAAGGCGAGCGAGGTGGAGCGCCTGCGCGTCGATATGCGGCTTGGCGTGCTGTTCCAGCACGGTGCGCTGTTTTCAGCGCTGACGGTGCTGGAGAACGTCCAGGTGCCGATGCGCGAATATCTCGACCTGCCGAAAAAGCTGATGGACGAACTGGCGATGCTCAAGGTCGAGCTGGTCGGATTGCCGCCGGACGCGGCGCATAAGTTTCCGTCGGAACTTTCCGGAGGCATGATCAAGCGAGCGGCGCTGGCGCGGGCATTGGCGCTCGACCCCGATATCGTCTTCCTCGACGAGCCGACATCCGGCCTCGATCCTATCAGTGCGGCGGAATTCGACGAACTGGTCGTCAAGCTGCGCGATACGATGGACCTGACCGTCTATATGGTGACGCATGATCTCGACACGCTTTTTACCGCCTGCGACCGCGTGGCCGTGCTCGGCAACAAGAAAGTACTGGTCGAAGGAACCATCGACGACATGCTGAAGAGCGAGGAGCCGTGGGTAAAGTCCTATTTCCGCGGAAAACGCGCCCGGCAACTTGATCTTGCGGCGCGCGCATAGCCATAAGTGGGACAATGGAAACCAGAGCCAACTACGTCATCGTCGGCATTTTCACGCTGGCCGCGATCCTGGCGGCGTTCGCCTTCGTCTACTGGACGGCGGCGATCGGCGAAAAGGGCGAGACGACGGTGCTGCGCGTGCGCATCCCGGGTTCGGCGTCCGGGCTTGGCCGCGGCAGTTTCGTGCTGTTCAACGGCGTCAAGGTCGGCGATGTCAGGCGCGTCTATATCGACGTCGACAATCCGACAGTCGCCATCGCCGACACCGAGATCGATCGCCTGACGCCGATCACCAAGTCGACGCAGGCCGATATCGGTCTTGCTGGCCTCACCGGACAGGCCAATATCGAGCTCAAGGGCGCCGACCCCAAGGAAGTAAAACTCCTCGACCAGGCGGAAAAGGAAGGCAAGGTCGCCGAGATCATCGCCAATCCCTCCGCCGTGACCAACCTTTTGCAGACAGCGCAGAACATCTTCACCCGAGCCGACAAGGTGCTCACGGAGCTGGAAGGCTTCACCAAGGACGTTCGCGGACCGCTGACCCAGACCGTGCACAACGTGCAGACCTTCTCCGACGCGCTGGCCAAGAATTCGGACGGCATCGACAAGTTCCTATCCGCCACCAGTGCGCTGGCCGATGAGCTGAAAGGCGTTTCCGGCAAGCTCGACGGCACGCTGAAGGCAGCCGAAGGCCTGCTCAATGCTGTCGACAAGGACAAGATCAAGAGCATTGTCGCCAACGTCGACACGGTGACAGGCAACCTCAAGGAAACGTCGCGGCAGCTCGACGGCGTGATCAAGAACGTCGACACGGCGGTCGGGTCGGTCAACGATTTCGCCAAGCAGACGCAAGGCACGCTGGCAAAGGTCGACGGCGTGCTCGACGGCATCGATCCGGCGCAGGTGCGCACAGCGCTTGCCAACATCCAGAAGGCCAGCGAAAGCGCCAACAAGGCCGCCGCCGACATCGCAGAGGTGACTGACAAGTTCGCCAACCGGGCCGACGACATCAACCAGACGATCAAGGATGCCAAGCAACTGGCGCAGCGGCTCAACGATGCCTCGGTGCGTGTCGATGGCATCCTCGCCAGGGTCGACCACTTGCTCGGTTCCGGGCAGGCCGATGGCGTGATGGCCGACGCCAGGGCCACCCTGAAATCGTTCAAGCAGGTTGCCGACACGCTGAATGCCCGCCTTGGCGTCATAACCGACAATCTGGCGCGTTTCTCGGGCCAGGGGCTGTCGAATGTCGAGGCACTGGTGCAGGACAGCCGCCGCTCGATCAGCCGCATTGAGGAGGCGGTGACCGATCTCAGCCGCAATCCGCAGCGCATCCTTTCGGGTGGCGAAGGCGAGGTAAGGCAGTTCGATGGCAGGGCGCGGCGTTGACTTCGGAGTTGGTGCGCCCCAATAACATGAGCCGCAAAAGCGGGTTGATCTTACGATCCGGGGACAACGGGGATCGCGCGTGAAGTCTGTGTGGTTGAGAACGGGCGGGTTGACATCGGCTGCGGCACTGCTTGCCCTGACGCTGGCCGGCTGCGCGGTGTTTGGAGGCAAGCCTGCGCCACTCGACACCTTTGAGCTGTCGGCGCCTTCGGTTGCTGCGCGCGGCCACAGCCGTCGCCAGATCCTGATCGCGCAGCCGTCGGCGCTCAAGGCACTGGACAGCCAGAACATCGTCATCAAGCCATCGGATCGCTCGCTCCAGTATCTCAAGGGAGCGCAGTGGGCCGACCGGCTGCCGCTGATCGTGCAGGCGCGGCTGGCCGAGACGTTCCAGCGTTCGGGCAGTTTTGCCGGCGTCGGCAAGCCGGGCGAAGGCCTGGCCATCGATTATCAGGTGATCGTCGAGATCCGTTCGTTCGAGGTGAGCGTCGACGGCGGCGAGCATGCCGAGGTCGACCTGTTCGTGCGCATCCTCAACGACCGCAATGGCGAGGTGCGTGCCTCCAAGAGTTTCACCGCCTCAGCGCCTGTTTCAGGCAGCGGCAATCCAGCCTATGTCAGCGCACTCGACAACGCGTTCGGCGATGCTGCCAGGCAGATCGTGCACTGGACGGATTCGGTGATCTGATTTCCGTAAAGGCTTGACCGCATAACACTTCTGACAACGCTGTAGTCAGTGGCGCTGCAACAGCCGCGGCGCCGTAGATGCTCCAACAATGCAAATAGGTCGACATGAAAAAGGCGGGAAATTTCCCGCCTTTTGTTTGTTGCAGCAGCCGTCCCTAGTGCAGGCGGCCGCTGGCGTGGGCCAGCATGGTGTAGACCTTGCCAGTGTCCGACGTCAGGTAGGTCTGCGCCATGATGTTGTCGCGGTCGTTGCGCGACACATCCTTGAGCAGCTTCTCGAAATCGTCGCAGTAACGGTCGACGGCGGCGCGGAACTCGGCCTCCGCCTGGTACTTGCGACGGATCTCGTCGAACGTCTGCTGACCCTTCAGCGTGTAGAGCCGCCGCGTGAACACGTCACGCTCGCCGCGCCGGTAGCGGTTCCACAACTCGATCGATGCGTCGTGGTCGATGGCCCGCGCGATATCGACGGACAGCGAGTTCAGCGATTCCACGACATGCAGGGGCGAGCGCTGGGCAGGCGCCGCGCGCGGCGCTTCCGCCGGCCCCGAGGGTGCCGCAGGCCTCAGATCCTCGTCATTCGACGCCGCGGTCAGCAGATCGCGCACCCAGCCGCCCTGAGGCGTGCGGGCATTGGCGTCGGGCCGCGGACGCGGTGCCGCGTCGGCCGGACGCTCAAGGTCGAGCGTGCCGCGCAATGCAGGGCCGCCCAAGGGCGCCTGAGGTGAGCGCAGCTCCGGCTGCGGCGCTTCCGGTGCGCGACGCGGCGGCTCGGCGGCGCGTGCGGCGGGCGCTTGCGGCGCCGGGCGCAGATTGCGTGGCTCGGATCCCTCACCATTGCGGGCAGATTTCGCTACGATCTCGGACAGCTCTTTCAGCGCATTGATCTGCTCGGAAACGGCGCGGCGGATGGCCGAGGTCGATTCCTTGGCCTCCTCCGGCATTTCGATAACGCCCTTCTTGAGCTCGGCGCGGGTCAAGTCGAGTTCGCTCTTGATCGAGCCCGCGGTTCGCCGCATCTCCTCGGTCGCATCGGCGAAGCGCTTGGTGGCCGAATCGACGACGTCGGTGATCGCGTTGCGGATCTTGTCGGCCGACTCCATCGTCTTGCCTTCGGCGTTCTGCAGCGTCTGGCCGACGAGATTTTCGAACGAGCGCATAACCCTTTCGAGATCTTCCGACTTCTTGACCAGGCCGACGGCGAGGTCTTCGAGCGACGACTGCCGTTCGAGCGTGTGTTCCAAATTGCTCTGGGCCGAGCTCAACAGGTCCGAAGCACTGGAGAGCAGGCGGCTATGTTCGTCGAACTTGGTGGCGATCGACGCGACCTCGCGCAAGGTGGACGACGACAGTTCCGTCAGCCTTGTCGTGTTCGAATCGACCAGACGCGCTGAGCTGGCAAAGGTCTGCGCGGCCTTCTCGGTGGTGGCGGCGAAACTTTGCGTGCTGCCGCTGAGGCGTTCATCGACCTGGCCAAGATTGACCGCGGCCTGCTCGATCAACTGACCGAGCTGCGAGCTTGACTTGGTCATGCGGCCGATGAGATCGGCGACGCTGTCGGACAGCGACGAGCGGGCACCCTCGACCGCCGACAAGGTCTCGGCGGTACGGCTGGCGAGTGCGTCGACAAGTGCGGCATTCTCGCTGCGCAGCTTCTCGGTGGCGCGTTCGGTGACCGCTTCCATGCTCTTTTGCAGTTCCGAGCCGCCTTGCGCGAAGCGCTCGACCAAAGGCCGTGCCGTTTCGTCGAGGATCTTCGACATTTCGGCCGAACGTGCCGCGAGCATGGTGTTGAGTTCGCGGGTGTTGGCGCCGATCGTCTTGGCGGCATCGTTGGTGCTCTGGCCGATATGCTGGCCAACCGCGGTGAACGTTTCCGCGATGACATTGGCGCGCGAGACGAGTTGCGCCTCGGCATTCGACACCTGCTCGTTGAGCTTCTGGCCCATCGTCTCGGCCGTGTGGGCGAGACGGTTCTCGACGCCAGAGACCTGCTCTTCGACACGGGCGGCCGTAGCCGCAGCGCTCGACGCAAGCCGCTCGTCGGCACCGGCCAGCGCCTGCTCGATTTCACGCGCATGCACGGCCATTTCCTGGCCGGTCCGCCTTGCGCGTTCGGCGACCCGTTGCTCGGTATCGGCAAAGGCACCGACGATGGTCTCGGCGTGCTCGCCGATCGTGGCGGTGCTGTTGGCGATGCGCGACACCAGGCGCTGATCCGCGTCGTCGAAGATGCGGCCGATTTCCGAGGCACGGCTCGACAATGCTTCCGACCCTTCGGCGATGCGCGAGACCAATTGCTGGTCGGCGGCATCGAAGATGCGGCCTAGGTCCGATGCACGGGCGGCAAGCGCTTCGGCCGACTCGCCGATGCGCATGCCGAGCTGCTGGTCGGCGCCTTCGAAATTGCGCAAGATGTCGCCGGCGCGCGCGGCCAGCGACTGGGCCGTTTCGATGGCACGGGCGACCAGCTTTTGGTCGGCTGCATCGAACGTGCCGGCGATCTCGCTTGCACGGGCGGCCAGATGGTCTGCGGTGTCCTGGGCCCGGGCGGTCAGTTGGTCGGCGGTTTCCTGGACGCGGGCGGCGAGCTTCTGGTCCGCCACGTCGAAGGCGCCGGCGATCTGGCTTGCACGAGCAGCCAGCTGATCGGCGGTTTCATGGGCGCGTGCCAGCAGCGAGCTGGACGTGTCGTCGGCGCGGGCGAGCAAGGCGTTCGACGTATCTTCAGCGCGGGCGTGCAGGCGACGGTCGGCGTCCTCGAAGGTGCGGGCGATGTCTTCGGCCCGTGCCAGCAGGGCGGCGGAGGTCTGCTCGGCGCGCTCGGCGATCTTGCGGTCGGCGTCACTGAGCGCGGCACCGGCCTGCTCATGCAACGTGCTGGTGACTTCCAGCACCTTCTCACGCAGGGCGCCGGCGACAAATACGGCGCTCTTCTCAAGTACGCCGCGGATATTGTCGACGCCTGTCGAGAGGGCACGCTCCATGGTGCCCGCGCGTTCTTCGATGATACCCGTCTGACGGTTGAACGCCTGCTCTATCTTCTCGACGTCGCCGGCGATTGCCGCTGAGATATCGGTGCTCCTCGCGGCGATCTGGTCAATGTGGCCCGACAGCGAGCGATCGACGTCCTTGCGGGTCTCGGCGAGCTTGCCAAGATCGTCTTCCAGCGCGCGCGTCAGCATGTTGCGGCCTTCAGAAAGCTTGCCGACATGCCCGGCGATTACCTCATCGATGTCGCTGCGGCTTTCGGCCAGCCTCTGCAGGTCCGCTTCGAGGGCTCGTTTGAGGATGTCGCGGCCCTCGGCCAGCTTTTCCACCTGACCAGCGACCAAACCGTCGATGCTGGAGCGGCTTTCGGCCAGCTTGGCCAGATCGGCTTCCAGCGCGCGCTTGAGAATATCGCGGCCCTCCGCGAGTTTCTCGACCTGGCCGGCGACCAGGCCATCGATGCTGGAGCGGCTCTCGGCGAGCTTGGCGAGGTCGTCTTCAAGCGCCTTCGACAGGGTCGACCGCTCCTGGACAAGCCTTTCCGCGTGGCTGTTGACGAGGCCACCGACGTTCTCGAGATCGGCCTCAAGCGACCTCGACAGGGTCGAACGATCCTGGGCGAGCCGTTCGGAATGACTGTTGACCAGGCCGTTGACCCTGTCGAGATCAGCCTCGAGCGACTTCGACAGGGTCGAGCGATCCTGGGCGAGCCGTTCGGAATGGCTGTTGACCAAGCCGTTGACGCTTTCGAGATCAGCCTCGAGTGCCTGGGCGAACTGTGCCCGGTCGTCGACCAGTTTCTGCGACTGGTCGGCAATGGTGCCCTTTATCGCATTAAGGTCGGCTTCTAGGGCGCGCCGCAGAATGTCGCGGCCTTCGGCAAGCTTCTCGACCTGGCCGGCGACCAGCCCGTCGATGTTGGAGCGGCTCTCCGCCAGCTTGGCGAGGTCGTCCTCAAGGGCCTTGGACAGGGTCGAACGATCCTGCACCAGCCTGTTCATGTGGTCGGCGATGACGCTGTTCACATTCTGCAGGTCTGTTTCCAGCACCCGCGAAAGCTGGCCGCGATCCTCGGCCAGCTTTTCCGACTGGCTCGATATGACGCCCTTGATCGTGTTCAGATCGGATTCCAGCGCGCGTTTGAGAATGTCGCGGCCTTCGGCCAGCTTCTCGACCTGGCCGGCGACCAGCCCATCGATGCTGGAGCGGCTCTCCGCCAGCTTGGCAAGGTCGGCTTCGAGGGTCTGCGACAGCAGGCTGCGGTCTTCGGCCAGCCGTCCCGAATGGCCTTCGATCAGGCCGCGTATGCCGGACAGATCACTCTCCAGCGAATGGGAAAGCTGCGTGCGGTCTTCCTCCAGTTTGGCGGAATGGGTTTCGATGAGGCTCTTGATGCCGACGATGTCGTTCTCCAACGCCTTGGCGAGCACGGCGCGGCCTTCGGCGATCTTTTCCACCTGTCCGGCGACCAGACCGTCGATATCGGCGCGGCTGTCGGACAGTTTGCCGAGATCGGCTTCCAGGGCGCGCGACAGGATGTTGCGGCCTTCGGCGAGTTTTCCGACATGACCGGCAACCATTTCATCAATGATCGTACGGGCTTGCACCAATTTCCCTGAGTCTTCATTCAGGGCAGCGGAGAGCCTGTTGCGGCCTTCTTCCAGCCTTTCGAGATGGCTGCCGAGCGACGCGTCGATAGCCGCCCGCGATTCATTGACCTTGCGCAGATCCTCTTCGAGCGCACGCGAGATCAGGCTGCGGCCTTCGGCCAGCTTCTGCACCTGGTTCGTCACCGCCGCATCGATGCCGGCGCGGCTTTCGTCGAACTTCGCCAGATCGGCCTGCATTGCCTCGGCCATGCGCTCGCGGCTTTCGGACAGCTTTCTGCTGTGGTTCTCGACGGCTTCCTCGATGCCGACGCGGGCGTCGGCGAGGCGCTGGATGTCGCTGTCGAACGAACGCGAAACGACGTGACGGGCGGCTTCCATGCGCCCGGCGAAGTCGCTGGCGCGGGCTTCGAGCATGGAGGAGGTCGAGGTGACGATGTCGGCCATATCGGCGCCGATCTGGGTCTTGCCTTGATCGATCATCGCCGACAGCGTGTCCTTGCTCTCGGCAAAGGTGTGGGCGATTTCGCGGGCGCGCTCGACCAGTGTCTCGTTGATCTGACGGGCGCGGGCCTCGAGGGCCGCATTGAGCTTCTGCGTTCCGGTATCCAGTGCCTCGGCGCGGGTCTGGAACTCGCTGATCAGCGCCTGGCCGCGTTCGGCGAGCGTGCGTTCGATGCCGTTGAGGCTAGCCTCGAATTCAGAATTGAGGGTGCGCGCGGCGCCGCCAAGCAGCGACACCATGCCGGTGGTGCGATCGTCGAGCAGATCGGTCAACGACCGCGTCAGGCCGTCCGTGGTGTCCGTCAGCTTGGCAATGCGGGTGTCGAGAAGGCTGGCGAAAGCCTCGCCGGAGGTCGACAGGCGGTCGGTGATCGAATCGAGCCGGCCTTCCACCGAATCGAAGATCGACATCGAGCTTTCGTTGATGCGGTCGATGAGCGTGTCGCCAGAATTGGTGATGGTCATCGACAATTTGGTCGACGCATTGAGGATGCTGTCGCGGATGATGTCGGAGGCGGCGCCGATCTCGTCCTTCAGCGTCTCATGCGCGCCGCTGATCGAGGCGCGGACGCGCTCGGCATGGGTGACGACGGCTTCGCGTTCGCTGCCGAGCCCGTCGACCAGCGAACGGATGCGGGATTCATTCTCGGAATAGGAGCGTTCGATCTGGTTGACTTCGCTGTGCACCAGCGTTTCCAGTTCGACGGCGCGGGCAAGCGTGCGTTCGATGCCTTCGCCCATGGCCGCGACCTCGCGGCGAACAGCCTGGCCGATCATCATGACGCGATCCTGGGCAAGGTTTTCCGGCTCCGTCAGGCGGAAGGCCACTTCGGTCATCGACTGGGCGGCCATGCGCATTTCCTGGGCGCGGCGAATCATGGCCGCGAAGGCCCAAAACAGGATGACAGGCACGATCGCCGCAACCGCCAGACCGATCAGCTCCGGACGGGCAAGGAACTGGTCGAGCGTGCGGATCGTCCAGATGCTCGGTCCGAAAAGGACATTGGCCAAGCCGCCGGCGCCGGCGAACCAGGCGAGCGAAACGAAGGCGACAACCCAGTAAATGGTGTTCGAGGCACGCCTGTTGAGGCTGTGCAGGAGCGTTTTGTAGTCCTTCTGGCGATCGTCATTGGCCGGCGAGAAACCCCCGGGCTGGGCACCATTGCGTGTTTCCACGGGGCGCAACTCGGCAGGCTTGGCCTTGGGCGCGGGTTTTGCAGCCTGGCTCTGGGCCTGGCTCTGATTGACAACGGACTCAGGTTTCTGGTTGCGTCCCTCACGTGCCAACTCGTCGGCGGCCTGGGAAATCTGCGCTTCCAGATCCTCCATCGAAGCGGCGATGTCGAGGTCGCCGCTGCCGACATCATTGCTGAGGTCGATATCAAGCGCCTTCTCCAGTTCCCTGGCCACGTCGCTGTCGAGAGTTCTCGTCGTCGTTGGTTTCTTTGCCATGCCTTCGCTACCCTGTACTAGCTGCCGCGGGCCTTATAATTCTGTTTGTCGTACCACGCGCAGGAGGCTGAAAATGGACCCCTCGTATCGTAATGACACAGGGGGGTAAAGAAAACATGCATTCCGCGGGATACGTAAAACTTTAAATATAAGGTTAACGCAACCGTGATTTGGGCGCCGTTTTCGCAACATTTTTCGCGGCCATCCATTAACCCGTTGTCCACTGGATTCGCCTAGGTTTTTGGGGCAATCGAAGAAACGGAGTTCGAGTTCATGCGTGGCGAAAGCGGCATTGCCTTCTCAATGCCCGGGGGTGACGTATCCGGATCGAGGCGGTCACGACCGGTCGATTTGGCACACCTTGCCCGACAGACGATGGGCGACCGCAGCCTCGAACAGGAGGTGCTGGCGCTCTTTGTACAACAGGCACTGTCGGTGCGCGACAGAATAGTCGACGCCGACATCAAGGACCGGCTTCTGCTCGCCCATGGGCTCAAGGGCTCGGCACGGGGCGTGGGTGCCTTTGCCATCGCAGATTGCGTCACCGAGATCGAGCGCCGGCCGGAAGACAACCAGACGCTCAAGCAGCTCGGCACCCTGATCGACGAAGTGCGCGATTTCATCGCCGCCATCAGTCGCTGAATCCGACGCCAAACCCGGTTTGCGGAAAAACGTCGCGGGGCGGCGCTTTCGCGCGGCAGTTGACTTGCTCGCCGGAGTGATTATCTCGGCTGCAACTCCCTTCAGGTGACAAATGACCAAGCTGACTTTCATCGCCCATGACGGCACACAGTTCGACGTGGACGCCGAAAACGGCTCGACGGTCATGGAGAACGCGATCCGCAACGCTGTGCCCGGGATCGAGGCGGAATGCGGCGGCGCCTGCGCCTGTGCAACCTGTCACGTCTATGTCGACGAAGCATGGACGGCCGAGGTCGGCGAGCCGGAAGCGATGGAAGAGGACATGCTGGACTTCGCCTACGACGTCCAGCCGAACTCACGCCTGTCCTGCCAGATCAAGGTGCGTGACGCGCTTGACGGCCTGGTTGTCCGCGTGCCCGCCCGCCAGGGCTGAGACATCGGTTTTTTGCCGGCCGCTGCTTGGCAGCGGCGGCTTGCTCATGCAGTGTCTCGACAACACGCAGCGGGGCACATCGCATGACCGGCACCATCACCACAGACGTCCTCATTGTCGGGGCAGGGCCCATCGGCCTCTTCGCCGTGTTCGAACTCGGCCTGTTCGACATGAAGTGCCACCTGATCGACATTCTCGACCGGCCGGGCGGCCAATGCGCGGAACTCTATCCGGAAAAGCCGATCTACGACATTCCCGGCTGGCCTTCGATTTCGGCGCAAGGACTGGTCGACAAACTGCTAGAGCAGATCGCGCCGTTCAAGCCTGACTTCACCTACAACCGAATGGTTTCCAGCCTCGAAAAGCTGGAGGACGGCAGCTTTCGCGTCACCACCGACGAGAACGAGGTGTTCGAGGCCAAGGTGGTGGTGATTGCCGCGGGCGGCGGCTCCTTTCAACCCAAGCGTCCGCCGATCCCCGGGATCGAGCCCTATGAAGGCAAGAGTGTCTTCTATTCGGTGCGCCGGATGGAGGATTTTGGCGGCCACGACCTCGTCATTGTCGGTGGCGGCGACTCGGCGCTCGACTGGACACTGAACCTGCAGCCGGTAGCAAAGAGCGTGACGCTGGTGCACCGGCGGCCTGAGTTCCGTGCCGCGCCCGACAGCGTCAACAAGATGTATGCCATGCAGGAGATGAAGCAGCTGCATTTCCAGGTCGGGCAAGTGACCGGATTGACCGGCACTGAGGGCCAGCTGTCATCGGCCACCATCAAGGGGCCGGACGGCGATGTCGAGGTACCGTGTACGCGCATGCTGCCGTTCTTCGGCCTGACCATGAAGCTCGGACCGATCGCGGAGTGGGGCCTCAATCTTCACGAGAACCTCATTCCGGTGGATACCGAGAAGTTCCAGACATCGGTGCCCGGCATCTTCGCGGTCGGCGACATCAACTGGTATCCGGGCAAGCTGAAGCTGATCCTGTCGGGCTTCCACGAGGTGGCGCTGATGGCGCAGGCCGCCAAGCGCATCATCAGCCCCGGCGAGCGTATCGTGTTCCAGTACACGACCTCGTCGACCAGCCTGCAGAAGAAGCTCGGCGTGGTGGAAGCTTCCTGAACGCGTCGCTTTGATTCAAATGCAGCCGACGCGCTTCACGTCTTTTGTCAGTCGGCCAGCACCGGAGCCTCGGGATGGCCGCGCAGCGTCTTCTCCGGCATCAGCATCAGCGCGACGAGCGCCATGACCAGCATCGCTGCCGCGGTGATGAAGATCATCACGAATGCCTGTGCCTCGACGGCGGTGCTGGCCGCCTGGGCGCTTTCTCCGGCAAGCGGCAGGCCGTAGCCGAGCGCGACCGCACCAAGGATGGCGACGCCAAGCGCGCTGCCTAAAGAGCGAAGGAAGGTCAGTACGCCGGTGGCGACGCCGAGATGGGCCCGATCGACGGCATTCTGAACCGACACGGTGGCAACGGGGAATGTCGTGCCGCTGCCCAAGCCGATGCACGTCGTCAGAACCTCGACGATCAGCAGGGAAACATGCCCCGCCACAAGGCTGAGTATGCCGAGGCACAGGATGGCGAAGGCCACCCCCATCATCGCGATCCGCTTGTAATGAACGAACCGGGGAATCGTGCGGCCGCTGAATGTCGCGCCCGCAACGGTGCCGAGCATGAGCCCAAGCATGGCGGTTCCCGATTCACTGGCCGAAAGCCCGAGGATGGACTGCAAATAGACTGGCAGGTAGACTGCGAGCCCGATATTGGCGGCCTGCAGCAGGAACAATGACAACGTACCGGCAAGGACGATCGGGTTGCCAAGCACTTCGAGCGAGATCAGCGGTTCGGCCGCACGCAGCAGCCGCAACGCAAACGCGCTCCAGATGACAGCCGAACAGGCGAGCAGCCCGAAGATTTCACGCGACAGCCATGGATATTCGCTGCCACCCCAGTTCAACGCCAGCAACAGCAAGGCGGTGGCCGCGACGAGCAACAACGCGCCGAGGCCATCGATGCGATGGTGCTTTGCCGCGATCGGCAGCTTTCTCAGCGGCTTGTTGATGATGGCCATGGCGATGAGACCAAGCGGCATGTTGATCCAGAAGATCAGCGACCAGTGGAGATGCTCGGCGAAGGTGCCGCCCAAAAGCGGGCCCGCGATGCTGGCGACCGCCCAGGTTCCCGCGATCCAGGCCGAGTAGCGCGCGCGCTCGCGTGGCGGCACGAGGTCACCGATCACGGTCTGCGCCAGCGCAAACAGGCCGCCGCCGCCGGCGCCCTGGATCGCGCGACCGACGATCAGGACCAGCATGTTAGGCGCCATAGCGCTAACCAGTGATCCGGCAAGGAAGATGAGGATTGCCGCGTAAATCGTTGGCCGGCGACCATAAACGTCCGATATCTTGCCATAGAGCGGCGCCATCGCTGTGGCGGTCAACAGGTAACCGGTCACGATCCAGGGCAGATATTCGGCATGGCCGAGCAGGCGCGCCATGGTCGGCATCGCAGGTGCGACGATGGTCTGGTCAAGCGCTGCCAGAAGCATCGACAGGAGTACGCCACCGATGATGGCGTTCTTTTCGCTTTCGCTGAGAGGCGAGTCGGTCTTCACCACCGTCTGCCTGTCGACAGTCTGGTCCATGTCCATTCATCCGTATGCTTGCGACTGGCCGCCATTCAGCCCTTCCGGCGTGTTGACCGCGTTAGCCGCATTGATCCTTGGAAGGTCGCCCTGGCGAACATGACATATGTCGTCCCGTATAAGCCGATTTCGACCGGTGCTCGAAAATTTTTCGAAGCTGGCACTACGCTTCAGTGCAATTGGCCTGCGCCGCCATACAACGCCTGGGCACGATTCACGTCGGCGGCAGTCTACCGTTCCCGATGCGCTCCATCCGGTAGCGCAGCAGCTTGAGGATGCGGCTTTCGAAATTGACACTTTCGACACGGTCGAACTGGACCTGGGCACGGTCATGCTTGCCCAGAACGGCCGCCGTGATTGCGGCGGCCTTGGCCTTTGCGGCGTCGCAGTTTCTTTGCGGGTAGGTGGCTTCCAGCGCCTCTTCGAGTTCGCGGCCATAGTTCTTCGCGATCTCGACGTGGCGCTCCTCATGTCGCTTGATGTCGGCCGACAAGGTGTCCCAAAACAGCCTTACATCGGCATCGGCCTTGCGTGTCCGGCGCCATTCGGGAAGGATCACCTTCACCTTGACGGTCACCACGGCATCGGTGATCCGGCAGGAGCTCGATGTCCGCGCATAGCTGATGCGGGTGGTGAAAGCCATTTGTGTGGCGCCCGGATGGCGCGTGCCCGTGCTTTTCACCTCCGGCCCGCGTTTGAAGAGCTGTGCCTCGATTTCGTCGAGCGTGCTGCCGCCGACGGCGAAGTAGCTATACGTCTTGACGAGATTGGCCGCACCCGCCGGGATCGGTGTGATGGCGAGCAGCAGCGCGCCAAGCAGGAGTTGTTTCATGCCAAGCATGGATCGTTTCATTATGTTGCCTCTTCGACCACCTTGCTTTACGGCCGTTGCCGGCGCAACGGAATTGATCCGCTGGGGATCACACATGATTGATGAACTCCATGGTTGATGAGCAATGACGGCCAGGCGGTGGCAGTTGGCGCATGGGCGCCATCTCGAGCTTGGCGGCAAGGCCGTGGTCGTCGGCATCCTCAATGTCACGCCCGACAGCTTTTCGGACGGCGGTCTGTTCGAGGCCCCCGAAAAGGCATTGACCCAGGCACGGCGCATCGTCAGGGAAGGGGCATTGGTCGTCGACATCGGCGGAGAATCGACCCGCCCCGGTGCCGCCGCCGTGTCGGCAGGCGAGGAACAGGCCCGCATCCTGCCGGTGATCGAAGCGCTGGCGAGCACCGGCGAGGTGCTGATTTCGGTCGACACCTATCGCGCCGACACCGCACGGCTTGCGGTTGCCGCCGGTGCGCATATCGTCAACGATGTCTGGGGTTTGCAGCGTGAGCCCGACATTGCGCGTGTTGCCGCCGACACCGGCGCCGGGCTTGTCATCATGCATACCGGACGAGATCGCCAGAAGTTGCCGGACGTGATTGCCGATCAATTGGCGTTCCTGCAGAAATCGCTGGAGATCGCCCGCCAGAACGGTATTTCCGACGATCATATCGTGCTCGATCCCGGATTCGGCTTCGCCAAGGAGACGGCGGAGGAAAACCTCGACCTGATGGCTCGCTTTTCCGAGTTGCATACATTGGGCTTGCCGCTGATGGCCGGTACGTCTCGAAAACGCTTCATCGGCACGGTTACCGGCCGTGATGCGGCCGACAGGGGGGTTGGAACTGCGGCGACCAGCGTCATCTTGCGGCTCAAGGGCGCCGATCTGTTTCGCGTCCATGATGTCGCATTCAACGTGGACGCGTTGGCGCTCGCAGATGCTATGCTGGCGCGTCAAACCGACCGGGCGAGAAACTGAGCGATGTATGTCATCCGCATGAAGAACTGCGCTTTCTTTGCCCGGCACGGTGTGCTGGACGAGGAGGAGAGGCTCGGCCAGCGCTTCTATGTCGATGCCGCTCTCACCGTCGATCCCGGCCGGGCGCTTGTCGAGGATTCCATTGAGGACACCGTCAACTACGGCATTGCGTTCACGGTGATCGAAAGGATCATCACCGGGCAGCGTCGCTTTCTGATCGAGTCGCTGGCGCTCGAAGTGGCCCGTGCGCTGACGGCGCGTTTTCCGCAGATCAAGAAAGCCGAAATCACGGTGCGCAAGCCGAACGCTCCGGTGCCCGGCGTGATCGATTACGTCGAGGTGACCGTTGTCTGGCCCGAATAGTACTGTCTATCTCAGCCTCGGCGGCAATCTTGGCGACCCGGCAAAATCAATGGGCGCGGCATTGCGCATGCTGGATGCCGATGCAGACACGCGTGTCACCGGCGTCTCCTCGCTTTATCGCACACCGCCCTGGGGCAAGCTCGATCAACCCGACTTTCTCAACGCGGCCGCGGCAATTTCCACCGGGCTTGCTCCGCGTGCCTTGCTCGACCTCTGCCTTGATGCAGAGCGCAAGCTGAAGCGCGTACGCGAGGAGCGCTGGGGGCCGCGGCTGATCGACATCGATATTCTGGTTTTCGGCGATCGCGTCATTCACGAGACCGGGCTGGAGGTGCCACATCCGCGCATGCTGGAGCGCGCCTTCGTGCTGGCGCCGCTGGCGGAGATCGCGCCCAGCCTGGTGGTCAGCGGTCGCAGCATCGCGGACCGGCTGGTCGCCGTCGACACCTCTGGCATCGAGCGATTGTCGTCCGGCCGCGATTGGTGGTTGGCCTGACATCCAAACGAGGTGGCAGCCGAACTTTCAGCCCGAGAATCCGCCGCCGTCCAGGAACGACTGCTCCCGCGGGGTGGTTTCGCGGCCAAGCATCCTGTTTCGGTGCGGAAAACGGCCGAAGTTCCGAATGATATCGCGGTGTTCGACGGCATAGCTGAGATAGGGTTCGGCCCGGGCCTGGGTCAGATCGACCGATATGTGCTGGTCGGCGAGCAGTTCCGAATGCTCGTACGGCAGATAGAGGAAAACGCGGACTTCTACTTCGAGCGCCAGATCATGACCGGCCGCGATCGCCTTCGCGGCAAAATATCTGGCGAGCGGGTCGGTCGCGTACATGTGGCCGGTGCCGCGAAAGCAGTTCCGCGGAAACTGGTCGAGCAGGATCATCAGCGCCAGCGAGCCTTCGGCATGCTCCAGCCAGCCGTCGCATTCACGCCGCGCTGCTGCGTAATGCAGATCGAGAAAGCGGTCGCGGAAGTCGGCATCGAAGGCCTCGTTCTTCTCGAACCACGCGTCCTCCCCGGCATCGCGCCAGAACTTGGTGACCGACAGGGCTCTGCTGTCCAATTCCATGCCTAATTCCTTGTTCAGTCGGCGGGTTCGGATTTGTGCAGCACGCCAGCCGTCTCTTCGTTGAGTGCCTGGCCAGCGCGGCGCGGCGTGGAGAGCGGGGTCGGAATCGGCGTGCCGATATTGCCTTTCAGGAAGCGCTGTCCGGCGCGGACGCCTTCAGCCAGTTGCGTCTCGAAACGGGCAGTGTCGCGGCGCCGCACGTCCTCGATCACTTCGGCAACGTCTTCGGGATCGACGCCAAGCGATTCCAACGCCGAACCGCCAAAGACCAGCGCCGACTCGAAGGTTTCACGCAGCTGGTAGTCGACGCCGGCGCGAATGAGCTGCAGCGCGGTGCCGCGGTCGAAGGCCCGCGCCAGCACCGTCAGAAGAGGAAACTCGGCCTTGACCAGCTGTGCGATGCGGACGGCGGCATCCGGCTTGTCGACGCAGATCAGTACGGCGCGCGCCCGACCGGCGCCGGCGGCATGCAGGATGTCCAGCCGGGTGCCGTCGCCATAGTAGACCTTGAAGCCGAAATCGGCCGCCGCCTGGATCATCTCGACCTCATTGTCGATGATCGAGACGTCGATGCCGCGCAGCAGCAGCGGTTGGCTGGCGATCTGCCCGAAGCGGCCGAAACCGATGATCAGCACGCTGCCGGTCAGGCCATCGGCGACATCGACGCCGTCGAGCGATTGCTCGTCGCGCGGCGTCAGATAGCGCAGCGCGATGATCGCAAGCGGTGTCAGCACCATCGAGATGATGACGATCGCCGTGAGCGTCGCGTTGGCGTTGCCGTCGATGATGCCGACGGCCGCCGCCGACGAGTAAAGGACAAAGGCGAATTCGCCGCCTTGCGCCATGAAGACCGCGCGCTCCAAGGCTTCGCGATGACCTGACTTCAGAATGCGGGCGACGACGTAGATGCCAAGCGCCTTCATCACCATGTAGGCGACGACATAGATGGCGATCAGCCGCCAGTTCGCGGCGACCACATGCAGGTCGAGTGACATGCCGACCGCGAGAAAGAACAGGCCGAGCAGGATGCCGCGGAACGGTTCGATGTCCGCTTCGAGCTGATGGCGGAAGGTCGATTCGGACAGCAGCACGCCTGCCAGGAAGGCCCCCATCGCCATCGAAAGGCCGCTGAGCTGCATGGCGAGCGCGGACCCGAGAACGACCAGAAGTGCTGCCGCCGTCATCACTTCGCGGGCACGGGCATCCGCCAGGATGCGGAAGAACGGATTGAGCAGATAGCGGCCGGCCACTACCAGGCCGACGATCGCGGCGAGGCCGATGCCGACCTCGGTCAGCCGTTCCGACAGGCTGGTGTCGGCCCCACCGGGCGCCAGGAATGCGATCAGGGCCAGCAGCGGCACAATGGCCAGATCCTCGAGCAGCAGGACCGATACGATGCGCTGGCCCTTTGGCGCCGTGATTTCGCCGCGCTCCTCGAGAAGCTGCATGACGATCGCCGTCGAGGTCAGCACGAAGCCGGCGCCGGCGACGAAGGATTGCGCGATCGGAAATCCTCCCGCCATGCCAATACCGGTCAGCAGAAGCGCGCAGACGCCGACCTGCAGGGCGCCTAGGCCGAAGATCTCGCGGCGCAGGCCCCACAGCCGTGACGGCTGCATTTCCAGCCCGATGATGAACAGGAACATCACCACGCCGAGTTCGGCAACGTGAAGAATGGCTTCCGATTCCGAAAAGACGCCGAGGCCGAATGGACCGATCACCACACCGGCGGCCAGATAGCCGAGAATCGAGCCGAGGCCCATGCGCTTGAAGATCGGAACGGCGACGACGCCGGCCGCAAGCAGCGCCACCACCTGGACCAGATCGCTGCTCGATGCCTCTACCGCCATGCCTCTTTTCCCTGTGTCTGACAGCACTCCTTGCATGCACTGGGAGCGGGAGGCAAGGGCACAAAGCTTGACAGGAAGGGTAGGGTGCCGTTGACGCGATTTCCTTGGTGGAACAACGTTCTCCGCTTGCCTGCCGGACGTTCGGCATCTATATCAGCCATATGCCTGACTATTCGTCCCGCCCGTCGTTGCCGCGCATCCCGATGGACGCGCTTAGCGAAGTTCTGCAAGACTTTCGCTTGAGTGGTGTCAACTATGGCCGCTGCGAGCTCCGGCATCCATGGAGCATAGACTTTCCGCAACAAAAGCTGCTTCGTTTCCATTTTGTCGGCCAGGGTCCATGCTGGATTCATACAGAAGCGCAAGGCTGGCAGGAGTTGCGCAATGGCGATCTGGTGCTGCTGCCGCAAGGCATCGCCCATCGGTTGGCGAGTGCGCCGGATGTTGCAGGCGACTCGCTCCAGGGTTGCCAGGTGGTCAAGTTGGGGGGCAACGTCTGCGAGGTGGTGCGGGAAGGAACGGGCGCGACGAGCACCCTTTTCTGCGGCTCCATGACCTTGGGCTCCTGTGCGCTTAACCCATTGATCTCGTTGATGCCGCCTATCATCAAGGGTTGCGACGTGGCTGGCAATGACCCGGTCGTTGGTCCTTTGCTGGCGGCCATGACGGCGGAGGCCGCACATCCGCAGATGGGCAGCGCCACCATCTTGTCGCGTATGGCGGACTTGCTGACAGCCCGGCTCATCCGCTGCTGGGTCAATTGCTCGGGAGCCTCGACCACGGGTTGGCTCGCAGCCATCCGCGATCCCCATATTGGCCGCGCGCTGGCAGCAATGCACCGAGAGCCCGGCCGTAACTGGACGCTGGAAACCCTCGCCGGCGTAGCAGGCCAATCGCGCTCGATTTTCGCCGAGCGCTTCAGCGCTGTATTGGGGGAGGGTGCTGCACGCTACCTCGCTCGCCTGCGTATGCAGCTTGCCCGCGAGTTGCTGGAGCAAAACGGCTTGTCGGTTGCCGAAGTCGCTACCCGTTTGGGCTATGATTCCGAGGCATCCTTCGCTCGCGCGTTCAAGCGCATCACCAATGTCTCGCCGGGCGTTGTGCGCCGCACAATTCCCGGACGAATAGACATGAATTTCGGATTTTGAGATACATATCATCCGGAAGGACTCGTCTATGAAGATCTCTAAACCTTGGAGATCCTTCAGTGACTGACACAACATTACAGCTTGAAGACGCCGCGATTGGCCTTGATGCCGACGCGCCGGTCGCGTGGAGCGCGGCCACCTGGTTCGCGGTCCTTTCATTGGCGGCCACCAGCTTTGCCCTTGTATCAGCCGAATTCCTGCCGGCAGGTCTGTTGACGCCAATGGCGCGTGATCTCGGCATCAGCGAGGGGACGGCTGGACAGGTCGTCACCGCCACCGCCTCCGTCGGCGCCGTGACGGCCATGTTGAGCAATGTTCTCATCGGCCGATTGAACCGCAAGACGGTGCTGGTTGGCCTCATGGCCTTGGCGGTCGGTTCCAATATTCTTGCAGCGTTGGCGCCCAATTTTTGGCTGTTGTTGCTAGGCAGGGCCGGACTGGGGATTGCTCTCAGCGCTTTCTGGGCACTTTCGGTTGCTGTCGTTGCAAGGCTGGTCGGCACCAATGCGACAGGTCGAGGCATGGCTGTCGTCACCCTCGGGGTCTCGCTCGCCACCATTGCCGCGCCCTCGATGGGTGCGTTGATCAGCGACTGGCTGGGATGGCGCAGCGCCATGGCCATGACGGCGGGGCTGGCCGTGATTGCCATGCTTTTGCAGTTGCTTAGCCTGCCGACCTTGCCTGCAGCAGCAAGCAACAGTCTTGCAGACGTATTTCGGCTGACACGGCGGCGTGGTATTCAACTCGGCATGCTTGCCATTGTCTTGCTGATGACAGGGCATTTTGCTGGCTCTGTCTATGTGCGTCCCTTCCTCGAACAGGTGACGCTCCTTGCAACCGGGCCAATTGCCCTGGCTCTGCTCGGATTTGGCATCGCCGCCGTGATTGGCAATATTGCCGGCGGCCGCATGGCCGACGCCAATATCCGCATTGCTCTCGTGGTGACCGCCGCGTTGATGGCGTTTGCGGCGCTGGCATTGGTGCTTTGGGGCGTGCACATCGGCGTTGCCTTCGGGTTCGTTACACTTTGGGGCCTCGCCTTCGGCATGGGGCCGGTGGTGCTGCCGACCAATCTGTCGCGTGCGGCGCCTGATGCGCTGGAAGCGGCGGGTAGCCTGATGGTCGTCTCTTTCCAGGTTGCCATCACGATCGGCGCGGTTGTCGGTGGTTATGTCGTGGACACCTATGGTGCCACGGCGCCCTTGACTCTGACCGCTGTCCTTGCGGCGGCGACGGCCCTGCTGGCGCTGCTACAGCCTCGCGGCTGAACCTTGCTCTAGCTGACCTAAACTAGCTGTTAAAATGAGGCGGTGACCATGGGATCGCCGCCTCTTTTGCTTTCAGCGATCGACGATTTATCAGTTCGGCGCGATGGAGCCGACTTCCACGGCGTCGACGCGCTTCAGGCTCATGCCGATCACCGGCACCAGTTGGTCGTCGACGCGCACCGCAATGGTCACCGTCATCGAATTGTCGTCGGGGATGCGGGCCTGCATGACGCCGCGCAACTGATTGCGGTTGATCGTGAAGACCACCTTGTGGGGATCGACCACGTTGCCGCCGATTATGTCGAGCCCGGAGCCGCTCGCGCCGCCCATGAAGCTGCCCTTGTAGCCCTCGCGGCCTTTACGTTCGATCTTGGCCGACATCTGCTGGGTGAACATGCCGACACGGCAGCCGCCGTCGAGCGACATGCCGACCTTGCCGTCGGGCGTTGAGCCGGTGAAGCTGCAGTTGAATTTGGTGCCCTTGTACTTGCCGGCGACGATTTCGCCGGGACCGATCCATTTGCCTTCGGCCGACTGGAAGAATTGCTTGTCCGGCTCTGCCGAGGCGGCCGCTCCGGCAATGCCGACGACTGTAGTGATCACGGTTGCCAGGGGCAGGAGGCTGGACAGAATTACACTTTTCATCGACGACACCCGGCAACAAAGAGGCTGTTTGGAACCCGTCTAACCATGAACAAGATTGGTTAATGCTTCGTCACTACGGTGCCGCCACAAAGCAGTCCGGTAACAATTCCGAAGGTCCAAACGCTCCGGCCCGGCTCACTTGCCAGGCGGGGCAGTTTCACCGCCTTTCCTGGTGGCAAACGATGTCAGCGCGGAGAGGAAATCGCCCAGTCCGGGACGCTTCGCCGCGCTGAAGGGCAGGGGGCGCGCCGTTTCCATCGCCGCGATGCCGATGCGCGCCGTCATCATGCCGTTGACGACGCCCTCGCCAAGCTTGGCCGAAAGGCGCGCCGCCAGGCCGTGGCCGACGATTTGCTGGACGAAACTGTCGCCGACCGCGATCGAGCCGGTAACCGCCAGATGCGCCAGCACGCTGCGCGCCAGGCGGAAGAAACCCAGCGTTCCCGGCCGTCCGCCATAGAGTTCCGACAGGCGGCGAATGAGCCGCCCGGCCTCGAACACGACATAGGCGACGTCGACGAGTGCGCGCGGGCTGACCGCCGTCACCAGCGAGACGCGTTTGGCGGCCTCGAGAATCATCACCTTCGCCCTGGCATCGAGGGGGCCGAGAATCTCGGCTTCGGCCAGGCGCACCAGATTGCCGCCGTCGATGATTTCGCCGCGCAGTTCGGCCAGCGCGCGCCGGCCGGCCGCAGTCTCGGGTTTGGCCGCGACAAAGGCCGACAATTCGTCGACGACCGATCGTGCTGCCTTGGGATCGTCACGCGCGATCGCATCGAGCGCCCGCTTCTGCAGTTTTTCGACCTCGGCGAGGCGGGCGATCGCCAGGAATTCGCGAATCAGGATCACCACAAGCGCCAGCACGGCGATGGCAGCCATGCCCGCGGCCAGCCAACCCAGCCATTCGGCGCGCGCGAAGAGGTCGCGTATGAGCTGGTCGGTCCACAGGCCGACGGCCAGCGAGACCAGGACGCCAAAAGCGCCGAAGAAGATGCTGCCGAGCAGTGAGCGTTTTCTGGGGGCGATCGCTGGCGGCGGCTCTGCGGCGATGATGTCGGGCTCGTCGAAGACATCGACTTCCGCCGGTATGATCATCGCGACATCGGTTTTCATCGCGCGGGGTTTGCGCTGGGTGTCGGTCTGGGCACGAGTTTCGGCCTGGGCGTTGCGCGCCTCTGGCGCCGCTTGTCTCGATGTGGCTTCCGGCTCGATGCGGAATGCTGCCGGCTTGCGGGGCGCGGTCATGCCAGATGATCTCCGATCAGGAACTGCAAGGCACGGTCGAGCCTGATATGCGGCAGCGACAGCGTGACACCTTCGGCCGTGCGTTCGAGCTTTGGTGGACGGAAACGGACGAAGCGGATTGCCGGGTCCGCAGGGTCCTGCTTGTGATCGGGGCCCGAAACATCGAACACCGCATCAATTTTCTCCGGTAAGTCACCAGGAAATATGGCTGTTTCCGTCTTTCCATCAAAGGTTTCGCCATTGATCCTCTCGTCGGCGATCGGCGTGCCGATGATGACCGGCAACGTCTCTCGACCTTGCTTGACCGTGCCTTCGCGTGTCGCGCGCATCGCGGCCATGGCGACGACATCGACATCGGCGCCGGTGAAATTCGCGCGCGCCACGGCGCGGTCGGCAAGCCGCCGCACGATCGCCTGCAGGCGGTCATGGCTTTCGTGGTGCAGGTGATCGGCCTTCGTCGCGGCAACCAATATGCGGTCGATGCGCCGCGAGAACAGGTCGGTGAGGAAGCTGCCCCGGCCGGGACGGAAACAGCTGAGAATCTCGGTCACCGCGCGCTCCAGGTCGGCCATGGCGCCGGGACCGGCGTTCAGCGCCTGCAAGGCGTCGATCAGCACGATCTGGCGATCGAGGCGGGTGATGTGTTCGCGGAAGAACGGTTTGACGACATGCGTCTTGTAGGCCTCGTAACGCCTGTCCATCATGGCGTGCAGCGACCCGGGTCGCGGACGCTTGTCGCCAATCCCTGCCAGGGGCGCGAAGGTTAGTGCCGGCGAGCCTTCGAGATCGCCGGGCATCAGGAAACGGCCGGGCGGCAAGGTCGAAAGCGCCCGTTCGTCGAGCTTGCACGCTTTCAGATAAGCGGCGAAGCTCTCAGCCAGGCGGCGCGCCGCCATCTCGTCGGCATCGGCATTCGGATCGATCTCCGCCGACAGCGCCCGCCAGGCCCGCGACAGGTCCTCGCGCACAGGCAGGACGGCCATTTCGAAGGCTTCGTGCGAAAAATCGGCGAAGGATTTGCCCAGCAGCGGCAGATCGAGCAACCATTCGCCGGGATAGTCGACGATGTCGATCGACAGTCTGCCGGAGGAGAACAAACGGCTCCAGCCGGAGGCCGATTCATATTCGATGGTCAGCCGCAGTTCCGAAATGGCGCGCGTGGAATCGGGCCAGGCGCGGTCGTTGAGCAGGGCGGCAATGTGATCCTCGTACTGGAAGCGCGGCACCGCGTCGTCCGGCTGCTGCTCGAGGAAGGCGCGAGCGATACGTCCTGATTTTTGCGCGGCAAACAGCGGCAGGCGCCCGCCATGGATCAAATTGTGGACAAGGGCCGATATGAACACGGTCTTGCCCGCGCGGGATAATCCGGTCACGCCGAGGCGCAGCGATGGAGAAAAAAGCCCGGTGGCGCGTCCCGACAGCGTGTCGAGGGCAATCCTCGCCTCGTCGGTGAAGGTAGTCAGCGATGATGCCAAAATGTGATCTCTCGGGCTTGCCTATGTCCGATATAGGCTCTGCAAACAGGCTTTGAAATGGCTCAGAGATCGGCAGGCGTCAGGAACGCTTCGAGATAGCCGGTGCCCTGGGCGGCCTTGGCAAGATCGCCGTCAAAGCGGAGGACCGCCAGGCCCGAGGTCGGGAACCCGCGGTTGAGCGTTGCCCGCGCCGTCTCGTCGCCGTCGCCCGAAATAGCCATGGCGAGATCCTCCGTCATCGGGTTGTGCCCGATGACCAGCAACGAACCCGATCCGCCATTGTCGCGGATGAGATGGAGGTAACCGGTGGCGTCCGCGCTATAGAGCGTGTCGAAGAACAGGACCCGGCCGGTGTCGGTCTGGCCGGCCAGGCCTTCCAGCGTCTCCTTGGCGCGTTTGGCGTTGGAGCATAGTGTCAGGTCCGGAACATAGAAGCGGGTGCGCATGGCTGCGCCGATTGTTTCTGCGTCGTTGCGGCCCGATGCATCGAGCGGGCGGTCGAAATCGCGCATGCCGGGCAGTGCCCAGCCAGCCTTCGCATGTCGCAACAGATACAGCCTGCTCACCCAACCTCCGAATGCCGAAGCCTTTCCAGGATTAGCCACGAGAACGGCATTGCGCACAATGGCCCGTGATCATCGACTACGGCGAATCACCATGCTGCGGCGCAGCAAGAGGCGGTTGTGCCTGGGCCGAAAAACACCGGCGATGTTGCGAAAGCATGTTTCACCGGATCCAAAGTGTCACAGCGAAGTTGGTGTCAAAACGACCGTACGCCCCTGCAATGGCGCGCGACGGCGCGCATTAACAATTGCGTGAGACAGCGGCCGATTGCGCTTGTGCAGGCCTCGGACGGCGAATATATAGGCGCCAAATTTGGGGCAGTTTGGGTGAGTCGAATGAACGACATCGTTACCGCCGATTACATACCCTCCGAAGACGAGCCGTTCATGAACGAGCGGCAGAAATCCTACTTCCGCCTGAAGCTCGTCACCTGGAAAAACGACATATTGCGCGAAGCGCGCGAAACACTGGAAATCCTGCAACAAGAAAACGCCAACCACCCCGATCTAGCCGATCGCGCCTCTTCGGAAACGGACCGCGCCATCGAACTCAGGGCCCGCGATCGTCAGCGCAAGCTCATTGCAAAGATCGATTCCGCCCTGCAGCGCATCGACGAAGGCACTTATGGCTATTGCGAAGAGACCGGCGAGCCGATCGCGCTGAAGCGGCTCGATGCACGTCCGATCGCCACATTGTCGATCGAAGCGCAGGAGCGGCATGAGCGCCGCGAAAAAGTCTACCGCGACGACTGAGGGTCAAGCCGGCGGCACACGAGCAGCCGTCATGATTGACGTTGATTTTGAAATGGCCGGTTTTCCGGCCATTTTTGTTGGCACGTTCAAGGCGGACGAAATCTACAAACATTGAAGCGTGCCCCTGACGCATGATCCTCCGAAAGGGGTCCCGCAGTCGAACCGGCTACGAGTTTCGCGCGGGATGGCTACTCAGCGGCCGCTCATCGCTTCTGGCTGGAGAGTTCGCCGAGGAGCTTGGTCATTTCATCGTCGAGCGACTGCGGTTCCTTCGTCGCCGGTTTGCTCGCCGGGGCGCCCGACCGGGGCTGGTCGAGCGATACTTCGAGTTCCCTCATTAGCGTGTCGTCGATGCTGTCCTGCGCAGGTGGGGGCGGCGGTGTGTGCCGGACGACATCGGCAGGCGCGGATCCGTAGGCGGGCAGCGGCGTGATATTGGTCGGCTGGTAGCTTTGCGCCCCCGGCCTTGGCGCAGGTGCCGGTGCCGGTACTGTTTGGCGTGGGCGGGCCGGCGGCACCGCATTGACCGGCTGCGGAGAGGGTGCCTGTCTCGCCGGCGGTGGAGCGGGTTGCGGCGGACGCGGCCTTGCCGCCGGGCCCGCGGCGGCCGGGACCGGCTGCAAGCCACTGTCCCCGGTCAAGGCCGGACGGCGCGGCGCCGAAAGACGGATATCACGCTCGACGACGAGGTCGGTCGGGCCGCCGATCAAAAGCAGATGCTCGATGTCATCGCGGCGCACCAGCACCAGCCGGCGATGGCTGTCAACGGCAGTGGCGTCCATGACGGCCAGCCGTGTCTTGCGGTTCCGGCCGCCGGCAACGAAGGTCCCGAACGTCAGGTTACGCACCAGCTTGACGATGACGAGAACGATGACCAGCAGGACAAGTGCTGCAAACGTCCACAACAATGCTGCGGCATAACCGGGGCCCGCCACGCTATCCAGCCATTGCATCGGTTTCCCCTGATTGCCCTTGGAAGAGACCTGACACTAGACCGTTGCGGCGGGCCACCGCAAGTTACGTTTCACGCTGGTGAACAGCTTGAAAACTCCAAGGGCCGGAAGACATCATTTTTATCGGACATTTGCCGGCCAGGCCTTTTCGGGACTAGGAGAATGTGATTCAACCCGCTAGGGGCGGGTGGTCGGAACACCGGAATTCACGAGCAGGGGGCACATGGCCAAGGAAGCGCGCGGCGATTTCTATCCGGTACCGATCGTCGACCAGAATACGCGACCAGGCGCGGTCACCCGGCTCATCATTTTCATCGTCGTTCTGACGGGGGCGGCGATCGTCTTCGGCCTTTTCCGCGAGCGCCTCGGCGATCCTTTTCTGCTCGGTATGCTCGGCGTGCTGGCGATGATCGGCGTCGGCTTCCTGTTTGCCACCGCGATCGGCTTCGTGCAGGTGACACCGCGCTCGACAGGCGATGAACTGTCGAAATCCTTCGTCGATTCGATGTCGCAGGGCCTTCTTGTCACAGACACCAAGGGTCGTGTCGTCTATGCCAACCGCGCCTATGCCGATATGACCGGAGCGTCGTCGGCGGCCGACCTGAAGACGGTCGAGGGGTTGCTCTCGGATGTCCCTGAAGCTTCGGTGACGATTTATCGCCTGGCGTCCGGCCTGCGCGACGGCCAGCCGGGCGACGGCGAGTTTCGGCTCGCGCAATCCATTCGGCCCGGAGCCGAGCCGGGCGCCCGCTGGTACCGGGCGCGCGCCCGCACCTTCAGTGTTCCAGGCCAGCGGCTGCCGATGCTGGCCTGGCAGCTTGCCGACATCTCGCAGGAACGGGCGGAGCAGGAGCGGTTCTTTCTCGATTTGCAGCAGGCGATCGATCATCTCGACCACGCGCCGGCCGGCTTCTTTTCTGCCGACCAGGAGGGTCGCGTCACCTACATCAACGCCACGCTGGCCGAATGGCTGGGCATCGACCTCACCAGCTTCACGCCCGGTGCGGTCTCTTTGGCCGAGATCGTGGCCGGCGACGGCATGGCGCTGGTCCGTTCGGTCAAGGCCGATCCCGGCACAACGCGCAACGCGGTCATCGATCTCGACTTGACGACGATGACGGGCGAGGCGCTGCCGGTGCGCTTCATGCATCGCGTTTCGGCCAGCCGCGAAGGCCTCAACGGGCCGACACGCACGATCGTGCTCAACCGTACGCAAGGCGAGGACTCGTCTGCCGATTTGCGGGCCTCGGAAGTGCGCTTCACCCGATTCTTCAACTCGACGCCGATGGCGATAGCCGGCGTTGATCACAACGGGCGCATCCTGCGCACCAATGCGCCTTTCCTGTCGCTGTTCTCGACCGTCGTCGATCGCGACGCCGTCGATCGCCGTGTGCGGCTCGACACGGTGATCCATGAACGCGACCGGCCGGCCTTCGCGGCTGCTTTCGAAAAGGCGCAGCAGCGGCAGGCGGACATCGAGCCGATCGACACGCTTCTGCCCGGCAATGACGAGCGGCACATTCGTTTCTACGTCAACGCTGTCGCCGATGGGACCGGCGGCGAGGGCGCCGAGGAGTCGGCCATCGTCTATGCCGTCGAAACGACGGAGCAGAAGGCACTCGAAGGGCAGATGGCGCAAAGCCAGAAGATGCAGGCGGTGGGCCAGCTTGCCGGCGGCATCGCGCATGATTTCAACAATGTGCTGACCGCCATCATCATGGCATCCGACCTTTTGTTGACCAACCACCGTCCGTCGGACCCGTCCTTCCCCGACATCATGAACATCAAGCAGAATGCCAACCGGGCGGCCTCGCTGGTGCGGCAGTTGCTGGCCTTCTCGCGCAAGCAGACATTGCGGCCGGAAGTGCTCAACCTGACCGACGTGCTCGCCGACCTCAGGATGCTGCTGGCCCGCCTGGTCGGCAACGACATCAAGCTGAAGGTCGACCATGGCCGCGACCTGTGGCCGGTCAAGGTCGATATCGGGCAGTTCGAGCAGGTGGTGGTCAACCTTGCCGTCAACGCGCGCGACGCAATGCCGGCGGGTGGTGATCTCACCGTGCGCACCCGCAACGTGACTGCCGAGGAGTGCAAGGCCTTTTCCTACCGCGAACTCACCCCGGCAGACTATGTCGTGGTCGAAGTCGAGGACACCGGCAGCGGCATCGCGCCCGACGTGCTGAAGAAGATCTTCGAGCCCTTCTTCACCACCAAGGAAGTCGGCAAGGGCACCGGCCTTGGCCTGTCGATGGTCTACGGCATCATCAAGCAGACCGGCGGCTTCATCTACTGCGATTCCGAGGTCGGCAAAGGGTCGACTTTCCGCATTTTCCTGCCGCGTCATGTTGCGGAACTGAAAAAGGCGGGCGACCCCGACGATGTACCGGCAGCACCGGCGAAGATCGCCGATGCGGCCAAGGATCTATCGGGCTCGGCCACTGTGCTGCTCGTCGAAGACGAGGATGCCGTGCGAATGGGCGGCATGCGGGCGCTGACCTCGCGCGGCTACACCGTGCATGAGGCGTCTTCGGGGGTCGAGGCGCTGGAAGTATTCGAGGCGCTGGGCGGCAAGGTCGACATCGTCGTTTCCGACGTGGTGATGCCGGAAATGGATGGACCGACGCTGCTTGGCGAACTGCGCAAGCGCCAGCCAGACATCAAGTTTGTCTTCGTGTCTGGTTATGCTGAGGACGCATTCGCCAGAAACCTGCCGGCCGACGCGCATTTCGGCTTCCTGCCAAAGCCGTTTTCGCTCAAGCAATTGGCGACGATCGTCAAGGACATGCTGGAGTCTTAGAACTTCCCTATGTTCTTGCCTGTGCGCAACACGGCTCTCTGCGCGGAACCAACAGGGTTCCGCGCTTATTGGCATCTCAGTTCTTCGTGCAGGTCGAGGCGGTGAAGGCGCCGTCGGGCTGCTTCATGATGATGTCGAAGGAGGGTGCGCCCTGGCCGTCCAGCGTTGCCTGGGTCAGCGACAGCGAGTTGCCGCCGGCGGTATAGCCGCCCAACGGCCCGAGCCAGGAGATCACGCCGTTTGCATCCATTTGATAGTTGTAACCCTGCCGCGCGGTCCCGAAGGTGCCGAGGCCAGTGTAGACTGGGCCACTGTATACAGTCCCCTTGATTGTGATGTCGCCTAGGTTGAGGAACATGCCAAGCAGGTACACTTCGCAGTGATAGGTGCCGTCTGGGAGCTTGCCGTCGCTGAAGTCGGCTCGCGCGGCTCCGCCTGCTGCCGCCAGAATCAATATGCCGATAAAAATGCGTGAAATGCCTGAAACCATGACGTCGCTCGTTTGCGGAGCGAGCTTGCCCTATTTTTGCACGGCGCCGCAACATCGGTCGTTTGCGATACCTCTATGAAGATCAAAATCTAGGCAATTGGGAACATTGAGCGAAAATTGGGCAGATAGTCGCGGGTCTGCGCAAATTTCTCTCAATCAATTTTGAGCGGCTCTCTTTTTCTTTGTAAGCCTAAAATCCCAACGCGCTGGCAATGCTCGATTTTTCGTCCCCATCGGCGCCGCCACAGCGATTGGCATGGGGGTTGCTTTGTAGTGTTGCGGTGCAATCAACCAGCTTGGGAGTCTGTAATATGAGGGGTAATTTCTCGACAATAACAAAAATGTTTTCGGCGAGCGTGGTTGCCGCCGGCCTGTTGATCTCCGCGCCTGCCAAGGCGGCTGACGACACCATCAAGGTCGGCATTCTCCATTCGCTGTCGGGGACCATGGCGATTTCGGAGACGACGCTGAAGGACGCCATGCTGATGCTCATCGACGAGCAGAACGCCAAGGGTGGCCTGCTCGGCAAGAAGCTGGAGGCGGTCGTTGTCGATCCTGCTTCCAACTGGCCGCTGTTCGCCGAAAAGGCACGCGAGCTGATTTCGAAGGATAAGGTCGCGGCGGTGTTCGGTTGCTGGACCTCGGTGTCGCGCAAATCGGTGCTGCCGGTGTTCTCCGAACTCGACAACATCCTGTTCTACCCCGTCCAGTATGAGGGCGAGGAAAGCGAGCGCAACGTGTTCTACACGGGTGCGGCGCCAAACCAGCAGGCCATTCCGGCGGTCGACTATCTGATGAGCGAGGACGGCGGTTCGGTGAAGCGCTGGGTGCTCGAAGGCACCGACTACGTCTATCCGCGCACCACCAACAAGATCCTCGAAGCCTATCTGAAGGCCAAGGGCGTCGCAGCGGAAGACATCATGGTCAACTACACGCCATTCGGCTTCTCCGACTGGCAGACCGAGGTTTCCGCGATCAAGAAGTTCGGATCGGCCGGCAAGAAGACCGCCGTCGTCTCGACCGTCAACGGCGATGCCAACGTGCCGTTCTACAAGGAACTCGGCAACCAGGGCGTCAAGGCCGAAGACATCCCGGTCATGGCCTTCTCGGTCGGCGAGGAAGAGCTTGCCGGTCTCGACACCGCGCCGCTGGTCGGCCATCTCGCCGCCTGGAACTATTTTGAAAGCATCGACACGCCTGAGAACAAGAAGTTCATCGCCGACTGGCACAAGTTCATCAAGAACGACAAGCGCACCACCAACGACCCGATGGAGGCCCATTACATCGGCTTCAACATGTGGGTGAAGGCGGTCGAGAAGGCCGGCACCACCGATCCGGACAAGGTCATCGACGCCATGGTTGGCGTTTCGGTGCCGAACCTGACTGGCGGCTATTCGACGATGATGCCGAACCACCACATCACCAAGCCGGTGCTGATCGGTGAAATCCAGGCCGACGGCCAGTTCGAAACCGTCTCCCGCACGCCAGGCTTGGTGATGGGCGACGAATGGTCCGACTATTTGCCTGATTCCAAGGACCTGATCTCCGATTGGCGCGCGCCTCTGTCCTGCGGCAACTTCAACGTTGCCACCGGGAAGTGCGGCGGCAAAGGAACGAACTGATCCTCCCCGGGCTGGACCGTAGGTCCATGACCCGGGCTGATCTAGTCAGACCGCGCGCGTGCCGGCCGCGGGGGACCCCCGCCCGGCGCCCCAATAAAAACACCAAAGGGGGAAAACCGGTGGCTTATTAAAAAAAGAAGCAGCACGCCAGAATAAGGGGGTAGAAGGGGGGG
>NZ_JAMYSC010000057.1:0-30563 GCF_040321755.1 Mesorhizobium sp. M0276
GCAAGCTGCGCAACTTCCGTGCCGGCATCGAGGCCGACATCTCATGCCTCAAGCGTGCTTACGGCTTGGCGCGCTGCACCTGGCGGCGAGCGCGCGGTGACGGTGATCGAAGAGTTCGTCCCGGCCTGGGTCGCTGCAGTCGCCACTCGAACAGATGATTTGGGAAGGGCAGCCTGTCACGCCAATCTTAGTTCAGAATCGTTGCCCTGAGTGCGTATCTGCAACTGCGCTTTCGAATCATCGCGCATGATGAATAGATACCAGTATAGGGCGTTAAATCGCCGCGACCACTGCCATCCGGATATCTTAAGCCCCGACGATTCGATCATAGGTCTGAAAGTATCGATATGTGAGCCCTTGCCATTTTCAAACAAAACTATGAGGCCATCACGCTCAAGATGCTTGCGTATTCCCGAAAAAAATTCACGATGCAAAAGCCACTTGTCGTCAACATATATACGCGGCTCCATGTTAATGCTGTACTCAGCCATATTGCGCTCAACATAGTGGGGCGGATTGCCAACGACGAGGTCAAATTTCTCCCACTCTGGCAATGCCAGAAGACCGTCTCCCTGATAAATTGTCACACGATCTTCGATATTATTCGTGCGGGTAGTATATTGTGCGGCATCAATGGCAGGCTGATAAAAATCGGCAAGACACAGACTCTTGCAAATATTGTTAGCCAACATCGAATACCCAATAAATCCAGGACCACTACACCATTCAAACATACGCTGAAAGCGAGATCTGTCTTTGAAGCAATTGAAAAGGTCGAGGTAATCGTCAGCAAAATCGAGCCCACCACCATCTAGGTTATCGGTATAGTAGACAGAAATGCCGTTCCAGCTTTTGGACTTGTAATCGGGCCGGAGAGAGTCAGAAGCGGGCGTTGTGGGGCGAGACACCATCGTTTGTGTATCCTGAAGCTGTTGCGGCGCTCAACTTAAAGTCAGATTTCTCCAGTTGCACCTACAACAATTAGTAGTTGCTGATTGAACCGAAACTAAATTCAGACCTGGTTCGAAGCCGTTAGATTCTCGTCGCTCACATGCGAGCGCTCCCAAGGCCAAATGCCAAAGCCATGATTTTGCTCCCACCTTTTTGATTCAGGCTCTTAACAGAGGCAAAAGCTGCGCGTGAAGCACGCGTGCAACAGGATATTCGAAACGCTTCCCCTTTGAGTCAGAGGCAAAAGAATTTGAAATTGTCAATTAATAGAAATCTTCCTGTTATGTTTCAAATATACGCTTCATATTCAGGATCGTATCTTAATACAACTTTTTTATCAAGATGGAAAGATGTGCTATGGATTTGTGGTCTAGAAAGAAAATCTTGTCTTAACCCGTATAGTTTGGCCTTCATTCGTAGGAGTTTGACGCATGAGGATAATTTCTTTCAAACCGCACCATGATGGCACGATTGCAGTACTGGATGCATCATCAGCAGAACTCATCTATTCATACGAGGCTGAGAAGGATAGCTTCCCCAGATTTTCGACGATCACCCCGACGACGGTCCTCGACGCCGCTGGCAGGCTGGACGCCATTCCGGATGTGTTTGCTGTCGGTGGGTGGGAGAGGACAGGATTCGCGCGCCACGTCTCCGACGCGGCAGACTACTGCGGGATAGCCGCAGGATCGGAGATTGTCGGTGAGAAGACAATCTTCGGCACGAGGGTGCATTTCTATTCCTCTACGCACGAGCGCTCCCACCTCTGGGGCGCCTACGGCATGTCGCCATTTCCCGCTGGAATGGCCTGCTATGTGCTGATCTGGGAAGGGGTGCTCGGCGATTTCTACGAAATTGATGAGCGCCTGCAGGTCGTGCATTTAGGAAAAGTGATGCCGGGCCCTGGCGACAAATATTCTTTCCTCTATGCGCTGGCAGATCCGAAATTCACATTGCCTAAAGGACGATTGCGCTATGAAGACCCTGGTAAAGTAATGGCGCTTTGCGCCTACGGGCAGACCGGAAAGCCCGACCTGGACGAGCAGGCTCTGATCGACTTCTTGCTTCCGCGCGACCATATTACGCAGTGGCTGAGCAAGGAGGAATTGCGGAATTCGCCCTACTACAATATTGGCGTAACCCATCAGAAGTTCACCACCCTGGCCAAGCGATTTTCGGACGCCATCTTCGATTCGTTCTACACCTTTGCGAAAAAGAACCTGACAAAGGGATTCCCGCTGCTGATTGCCGGCGGGTGCGGGTTAAATTGTGAGTGGAACCGCCGATGGGTCGAAACAAACCTTTTTTCCGATGTATTCATTTCTCCATGCACAAATGATGCGGGCTCGGCAATCGGGACCGCAGTCGACGCGATGCGGCATTTCACCGGCAATGCTAAAATCAAATGGAACGTCTATTCAGGCCAGCCTTTCATATTTGACGAGCTCGACCAGACCGAACTAGAGGTCCATCCGCTGGACTACGGCCAAGTTGTCTCGGCGTTGCTCGACGATAAGGTTATCGGCTGGGTACAGGGGAATTGCGAAATCGGGCCACGGGCGCTCGGCAACCGGTCAATTCTCGCCGCGCCTTTCTCAAAAGAAACCCATGAGCGCTTAAACTGCATCAAGAACCGGGAGGGTTTCCGCCCGATCGCACCGGTTTGCCTGGAGCAGGACGTCGCGCTCCACTTCGACTTGGCACGCCCGTCGCCGTACATGCTTTTTTTCCAGAAAGTTCTCGATAGCAGGTTGAAAGCCGTCACGCATGTCGATGGAACAGCACGGGCCCAGACAGTTTCTCGGGAGCAGAACTCGCGCCTCTTTCAGCTGCTGACCTCGTTCAAGGCGAGAAGCGGGGTCGGTGTTCTTTGCAACACGTCACTGAACTTCAATGGCACCGGCTTCATCAATCGTGCAAGCGATTTGCTGACGTATGCCCGGGCCACAGGTCTCGACGGATTTGTTATCAACGATGCTTTTTATCTCCTCAAGACGGCACGCCGTGCGGCGTAGATCCGGCAGACCCGCATCGGGATCAGGGCCGCGCAACTCGACGCCTGGCGCGGACTATAACAGGCAACGCTGACGCCGCCATGGCCCGATCATGGCTCGGGTAGTCCCGGCGCGGCCGGCCCCGATGCCGGAAAGCTTGGCCCCGATGGCAACGCCAACCACCCACCGCGCGATCCCCTCGCCTTCCAGGAAAAGCTGGCCGACGACATCACCAGACGCGCGGTGTCGGCCGGCAAGCTGAAGGAGGCGATCGCCGCGCTGCACGCCAGGCTGACGCCCGAACAGCTCGAGATCTTCGCTTCGGCGGATCGGCCTCATGGACCCCCCCCCGGTCCTTGGCCCTACTTCACTTCAACAGTGAGATTCTAAAAGCGCTGTGGTTCAATGCGTTGCAGGCGCGCGAACGGGTGTTTGCACTACATTTTGCGGGTTTTGGCCGCCGCTCAAACGGCCTGTTCGCGGATGTTTTGCGGCAGGGCGACGCCGGCGGCCTGGAAGACGGACCCGACTTGGCCTTTCACGTGGGTTCGGGTGGTGATGCGCTTGCCTCCTGCAGGGGCGTGATCCTGGCGTTTGTTAGCGGTCGCCAGAAAGTGCGCGTATTCGGTGCCGTGGGTTGTTTAGGGGTTCCTGCGAGGTCATCGCTGCTGATTTCGTTTAATCGATCGGGGCATTGAGGTTTTGGATCTCCTGCTGGATGTCGACGGCGTAGCATGCCCAGCTCTTGTCGCGCAGCTCGGTGAGGAGCTCGCCGCTGGCCTGCAGCTGATCCTTCCGTCCCAGCGGCCGGATCAGCCGCGGCGCACCCGGCCGCCCTCGCGCACGCTTTCGGCGAGATATAGGTAGCGATGGCCTCGCGCGCTTTCTCCACGACGAACATGCCGGGATTGCGCAGTGAGAATCACTAAAGATCAATCAAAATAATAAGTAACCGATAGATGTTTTCACTACAAATCCTGCACGAAGAACACCCGCATCAAAAAATCGAAAGCTTACAGAGCCAGTTGCCAGCTTGTTCCGCCGCTAATGTTCAAGTCGGGCTTGGAGCAAGTCGCCGGATGATGCATCCGGTCAGACAAATCGGACATCAGTCACCGGGATGCTTTGCGCTAATCATCCGTCTATCAACGCAGGAATTGGCATTTTCTCGCTGACTACGCACAAACAATAGGCGATTTGCTGGTTGGTGAAAGATTTGTCGTTCTACGGTGATCAAACGATCAACGGGATCGATCGGACACGCAAAAACCACGGGCCATCGTGTCCCAAGGCGCGGGGATCACTGCGGCCCGAGCAGATCATGCCCTTGCCCGCCGATCCAATTTTCTGCGGCCCCGATCACTGTTTCAGCGCTGAAACAGTGATCGTGCATTTCTGATCCTTCTTCCCCTTGGCGACCGCTTCAGCGCACGCAGCAAGCGCCTCCTGATTGGTGCGCACGAGGTTGCTGGCATCGACAATGCTGCGCCAGCCTCCGGGGTTTCCTGACTGCATCAGGAAGATTCCGGCTTGCCAGCGCTCCGCGTTCATGACGGTTGAGGCCACGGCCATATCCGTCGATCCGGGGAGTATACGCGGGGCGAACAGCGTCAACAGCACGCCGCAGATCAAGGCGGCAGCTCCCACGCCCCATAACCAACGATCCTGTTGCTGGCGCTCGCGCGCGTCGGCGACATGACGGGCGAGATTGTTGGCCGTGCGCTCGAGGTCGGTTGCCTGGCGCTCGAGCTGCTGTGCGGCCGTGCGGACCGGGCTCTCGCCGCAGCGCTCGAGCATTGCCGCATAATGCTCCGCGCCGCGCTTGAGAATAGGCGACTGCTCGACCGCCTTTAGGTGTTCACCGACAACGGCGAGCTGCTGGACGATGCGGCCCAGGTCCGGGCCGTATTCGGTCGGCTGCTGGAGATCGCTCAAACTCCTCGAACGCCGCTTCCACGCCCTTGCGGATCGTGGTCATTTCCCGCGTGAGATCGCCGGCGAGGTCTTCGACCGTCTGCCGCAACGCCTCGAACGCTTGGGCGGGATCGACGGCGTCGTCGGGTGATGCCTTCGGCTCGAATCCTCTCCTGTCGTCGTTGTCCGTCATGGCGTCTCCTATCGTTCCATCCCCTGGCGTCGGAACCATCATTCCAAATCTGCTGACGGCTGACCGCTCCGTGATCTGCATCGATCCCAAGGGTGAGAATGCCAGGATCGCCGGCCGTGCTCGCCACAAATTTGGGCCGGTCCATGTCTTCGATCTCTTCGGCGCTACGGCCGAACCACTGGCCGCATTCAATCCGCTGGAAGGGCTCGACCCCAACGGCCTCGACGTGGCCGAAGACGCCAGCACCTTGGCCGACGCCCTGGTCTATGACGAACCGGGCATGGCCGGCGAGGCGCATTGGAACGAGGAAGCCAAAGCCCTCATCGGTGGCATAATCCTCCATATCGTCGCGCACGAGCCTGCCAGCCGGCGAACCCTCATCACCCTGCGGGAAAGCCTGACGCTGGCTCCTGAAGCATTCTCCGGCCTACTGAAGGACAAGCAGGACTCGACGGCCGTCGGCGGCCTGGTCGCCCGCGCCGCCAATCGGCACCTGGGCAAATCCGACCGCGAGGCAGCCGGCGTCCTCTCGGCGGCGCAGCGCCATACCCATTTCCTCGACAGCCCACGCATGGCCCGCGTGCTCGGCCGAACCGACTTCCGCTTTGCCGATCTCAAGAGCCGCAACGGAACCGTGTTCCTCGTGCTGCCGCCCGATCGGCTCTCGACCTATTCGCGCTGGCTACGCCTGCTCATCACCCAAAGCCTGACCGAAATGGCCCGCACGCCTGGCAAGCTCGCAGTGCCGGTCCTCTACCTGCTGGATGAGTTCGCCTCCCTCGGCCATCTGGCCCCGGTCAAGCGCGCCATGGGCCTCATGGCCGGCTACGGCGTCCAGCTCTGGCCGATCCTGCAAGACGTTCACCAGCTCCGCGCCACCTATGGGCAGCGCGCCGGCACCTTCCTGTCGAATGCCGGCGTCCTACAGGTCTTCGGCGTCAACGATCACGAAAGCGCGCGCCTCGTCTCCGACATGCTCGGGCAATCGACCGTCGTCTTTGAAAGCATGGGCCGCGCCCTCGATGCCGAAAAGACGGGGATCTCCTACGGCGAACAGCATGTCGGCCGCCCGCTGCTGACGCCCGATGAGGTCCGCAACCTGCACCAAGGCATCGAGCTGCTGTTCCTCGCCGGGCAACGCCCGATCGTCGCCGGCAAGCTCGCCTATTACGCCGATCCCGAATTCAGGGGGCTGTTCGATGCTGCTTAAGGGCCTGTCACCTGCCCTTGTCGCTCTGGCGCTGACGGCCTGCACTCCGGCCCCAGCCCCTACAGTCACGGCCGAAACGGGCATCTGCAATCCCGAGGCAGCACAACGCCTCGTCGGCCGGCCCAGGTTAACGGACGACGACGCCAAGCGGCTGACCGGGGCCGCTATCGTGCGCCAGATCGCACCAGGTCAACCCGTCATCCAAAATTACAGCAACGCGCGTCTCACCGTCGAACCCGAACCCGCAACCGGCCGGATCGTGCGGGCAGTTTGCGGATAGCGCGGCCCGGCTAGCGCCGGGACTTCTGAGTGCGGCTCTCTACGGCGCTATTTGGGGCGCGTTCGCCTCGGGCGGGTCGCTTGCGCGACGACTAGCCCCCGGCCGGCCCGCTCTCTCAATCTGGGGCCGTAGGGACGGCCGGGGGCTGATGGTTACATGCTTGCCTGCAAGCATGTTTTCACCGCTCTATTAATGCAGCGCCTCAATGCCTCGCCGGCGAATGACGTTCAACAAGGCCAGCGCCGGCCCCTTGGCCTGTGCCTCGCCACGCTCGAGCTGAGACACATAGCCGGGCGTCACATTGAGATAACGTCCGAACGCAGCTTGGCTAAGGTGTGCCCGCTCGCGCACGGCCCGCACCTCCGCACCCGTAATCGGCGTTTCGGTCGGCAGGGCCTTCTCTCTAAGGTGCCGCGCCGTGATCTTCTCATAGATCGCCTCGTCCATGATCCCGAGGCGATGCTGCGCGCTCGCCATTTCCGCAATTTCGCGCGCAAGGCGGCTAGGCTTCGTCGTCGTCATGCTCGATCTCCTTCAAATCACCGTCCTCAATGGCTTGCCCGACCAGCTCGCTCGATGCAGCAAGCCAGTTCGCCCCGATAGTGCGCAGGGCCTCCAAAACCCGCCAGAGCGCCCTTGTCCGGGCCGCGCCACGCGCTGCTTGATGAGGCCGCCGCCAAGATCGGCGTCGATCGTGCCGCGCTCGGCCCGCTCGATCGCCTCACTCAAGCTATCGTCGGCAACCCGTTGCCTGCGAGCGAACCGCACTACCCCTCTGGTCAAGAAAATCCGCACGGAACCTCGCTGCAACACGACAAACTATAGTGCATATTGTTATAGTTTCAATCCCCGCCTTCGCGCACCTGCGGATAATTGTATTTCACGAAAAGCAGGTTTAGGGCCTCGGCAACAAGCCGCTCCTGCGGAATCCGCTTCCCCTGGGGATCGCGAGTCCGGAAGCTGATTTCTTCCAGCGTCTCCCAATGTGCAGGCGGCAGGTAGGGCGGATTCAAGCGGTCGTCGCAACAGCGATTGTGTTCACTCATGGCAGCAACTCGTCAAGCGCCTCTGCCGGCGTTTTCCAACCCAGGGTCTTTCTCGGCCGGGCATTAAGGGCCGCTGCCACGGCGGCGATCTCGTCGGCGCTGTGGATGCTCAGGTCGGTGCCTTTCGGGAAGTACTGACGCAGCAGCCCATTGGTGTTCTCGTTGGTGCCGCGCTGCCATGGGCTTGGCGGATCGCAGAAGAAGACCTGGACGCCCGCATCGATCGTGAGACGATCGTGCTGGGCCATTTCGGCTCCCTGATCCCAGGTCAGCGAACGGCGTAGTTCTTCGGGCAAGGTGATGATGGTGCGCGTAATTGCGTCGCGGACAGCTTCAGCTCCATGTCCAGCGAGCGCAGGCCCGTTCTTCGCGCGCGGAGCTTCGCCATGCCCCGCGAGCCGGGGAAGATGCAGCAGCATCGTGAAGCGTGTCGTACGTTCAACCAGCGTGCCGATCGCCGAGCTGCCAAGACCGAGGATGAGGTCTCCCTCCCAGTGACCCGGCACCGCGCGATCAGCCGCTTCGGCGGGGCGTTGACTGATCATGACCTCCGGCAAGACAAAGCTCTTACCTCGACTGCGTACGCGGGCCCTGGGGACCCGCAGCACACGCCCCGTTCGCAGGCAGGCCGTCAGCTCGCGGCGCAGCACTCCGCGGCCCTGAACGAAGAGGGCCTGATAGAGGGCTTCGTGGCTGATGCGCATCGTCTTGTCGTCCGGGAAGTCGATCGTCAAGCGGCGGGCAATCTGCTCAGGGCTCCAGGCCCTGGCCCCATCGCCGATCCTTTCGCGGGCCATGCCGGCGGCCCTTCCACGGAACGGTGGGACCATGAACGGGAGCGTCGCTCGGGGCCACGACAACGCCAGCAAGTCTCTCCTCCACATAAGTGCGCAAGGTTGTGTTGAACGCAAGCTTGGTCGGCTTGGGCCGACGGGCCGATCGATCCGCATGCCACTGGGCAGTCGTCGCCCGATACTCCACCCCGCCGCTGCGGGTGGCCGCGTTGCGCCGCAGTTCACGGCAAATTGTCGAGGCGGACCGACCGAGCCGGCGCCCAATCTCCTGGATGGAATAGCCCTGTACCCTGAGAAGTGCGATGTCTTCGCGCTCCACCAAGGACAGGTACCGCCCGGAGAGCGGCTTCGCCGAGGATCTGAACATCGCTGGTGGCATACCGCCCGCCTTTCGGAACCATCTGGTTCCTACAGGCTGCGACACTCCGGCTTCGAGCGCAGCATCTTCGCTGCTCAGCCCCGCGGCGATCGCCCGCCAGAATCTAATCTGTTCATCGCGCCCCGCCAAAGGTGGCCGTCCTGGTGAAGGTAATGGCGCTCGTCCAGACCGTGCCGATCGCCGCTTTCGAATGCTCATCGCAACCTCCAACTTCCGAGTGTTGCGACGACCGCTTGAATCCGCCTAGTGCGTTTTGGCCGCCTTGTTCGCGCGCGAGGGCGCAACATAGCTCCCGACCGGCTGTGAGCTGCGGGCGCGGCGCTTTGGCTCCAACGGAGTGTCGGAAGGGGTTGGGGCCTCTGGCGCGGCCTCTGGTTGCTCTGCGGTTTTGATGGCGGCCGCCAAAAGAGAAGGCTTGCGGCTCATGCTTTCACCCTTTCATGTGTTCCTGCAATCATGCTTGCCTGTTCTGAAAGGAAAGTGAACAGGCCGGCGACTTCCTGAGCAGCGCGCCCTTGCGGTTCCAGCTCCTGCGGCGTTTGCCCCAAGGCCGGCGCGTCCTCATAGGCTTTAAGGCGCGATAGATGGATGGGCGCGACCGATAGATTGAATCGCTCCGCGATCGCGGCGGCATCATCGGCCGCCCGGCCTCCGGCGTTCGGATGCACGAGATTCAGCACCACGAAAGTGGGTGGGTTGCCGGCCATGTCGAGAAGCCGCCTGGGTCGGGATCAGCACCATGTCAGCGTGCTTGGCCGCTTCGGTCGAGGCGCTGTCCATCTTGCCGGGGGTGTCGATAAACACCCAATTCATGCCAAGGCTGCGATAGGCGTCGAGTGATCGGCGGATAGCGCCGGGTTGGATCGAGGCAACGTCCGGCCCTTCTCCTTCCCGCCGGTCAAACCAATTGACGGCGTTCGTCTGTGGGTCGAGGTCGAGCAACGCGGATTTCTTGCCGGCAAGGTGAACTGCGACGGCAAGCGACGTGGTCGATTGTCGTTTTCCCGGTCCCGCCCTTTTGTGTGCAGAATGCTACTGTAATCATGTTTGCATCCTTTTTCATGCATCATATAGGCATACATGCTTTCGTGACAACATGAAAGCATGTATGCATTGATAAGATATAAGCATCCTCTCCTAATCGGCCGACATCGGCTCGTCGCAGTCACCGCAAATCAGCTTCGCGCCGAGTTTTGCCCAAGCGTGCTGATCACATGAGGGGCAGGTGTAGCGGGTTTTGCTGGCGGACTTTGCCTTGCGCTTCTTCCGCGCCTCGGCGTCGTCCCAAAGCTCGATATAGAGGGTGGAAAAGTCTGACTGCCCGGCCAGCTCGGCAAAAGCGCGGGCATAGGGGCCGCGCTCGATGATGTAATGGCTGCACGATTGCCCGGTTTCCTTTCCACCTGGGCGGCCGATGTCGGACGGATGCAGGCCGATCGCGTGCATTTTCGCCGCCCATTCCTTGTTGTGGTAGCCAGCCCGCGAGGGCTTGCCGAAATGGTGCTGCCAAAGGTGCGTCATCTCATGGCGAGGGTGGAAAGGCTTTGCTCGTCGGTGCGGTTTTTGAAGTGTGACGGATACAATGCGATTTCGTCGGTGATCTCCGTGCCGTCCTTCGATCCGAACCGGCTGCCGGCGAAATAGCCATAGGCTTTTGTTCTTGCGCTGCAAGGTCACCAGGCAGGGCGGCAGCTCGCCACCAAACAGCAGATCGTTGAAGAAATCGAACGCTCGATGTAGCGCGGCATAGCTTTTTCGGTCGGATTGGCGGGAGACATGGAGGCCTCTTTTTGTATCGTACGAAACAATAATAGCCTGCTCCGGGCTTTTATGCAGGCATGTTTACATTATTTCATGGGTTCACGCTGCCCTAACCGCTTGTTTTCTCCAAGGCGAATTGCGGCCTATCCGTGAGCTGGGCGTTTGAATTTTGGCTGTGAGAGTGCCGCGCCGGCCCCGCACTTAACGCGGGCCGGAACCGCCGCAGGGACGCGATAGCGGCCCGAACAGCGGCGTCCGCTTATTCTTTCCTATCTTTTATAAAACCAGATGGGGATTCAGTCTGCTTGGCGGACTCACGTTGTTTCATCGATCTCGCAAGGCGGGCAAGCGCCTGTCCCAAGAGGTTATCGCCCACGTCGAACAGGGCCAGTTCGTCCATCGGAAGGCTTGCGCGGTGCGCCTCGGTCTCGGCCATGCGCTCGGCCTCGGCCTGTACGTGATCGTCGGGCGGGGGAGGGGTCATGCCGAAGCGGCCAAGAAACTGCCTGGCGCGAGCCGGGAGCGACAGGCGATAGGCATTGCTCGTCTGCTGCACCTGGGGGCCGCGCCCCTCGTTGCCGGTCGGCACGTAGCGCCGCAGCCAGTCGAGGAAGCCATGCGCCCGTAAGTTCTTCAGCGCCCGCACGATCGCGTCACGTGAGCGTCTGAGCTTGCTCCGTCTATGTCGCCTTTGTCATCGACACCTATGCGCGAAGGATCGTCGGCTGGTGGGTGAGCCGGACGGCGCAACCAGCTTCGTTCTGGACGCTCTGGAACAGCTCTCCATGATCGGCGGCCCGTGCAGGGGGGCAGGCTCATCCATCACAGCGATAGAGGTCGCCCAATACGTCTCTATCAGATACACCGAGCGCCTGGCGGAGGCCGGCGTCGAGCCTTCGGTAGGCAGCGTCGGCGACAGCTACGACAATGCTCTCGCCGAAACGATCAACGGCCTTTACAAGGCCGAGGTGATCCATCGACGCGGACCATGGCGCAACTTCGAAGCCGTCGAGTTCGCTAGCTCGATTGGGTCGATTGGTTCAACAATCGCCGGCTGCTGGAGCCCATCGGCAACATCCCGCCGGCCGAAGCCGAGGAACGCTACTACGCCATGCTGGATGACACAGCCATGGCCGCGTGACTCAAACGAAACGGCCTCCGGAAAACCCGGTGCGGTTCAGTTCTCGGAGGAACGACGTTGCCGCACGGCGCTAAAGGGAGAGAGGAGGATTGATCTCTTTCCATATCATTTTCTTCACGTATGATACGCAAACAGATCATGAAAGTATTGACTTTCTGCTGAGATACCTTTTCGTACCATCGCGCATTGGAATAGATCGTATAGGTAGCATAATGGACTCTGAATCGGAAATTCTACGGGAAATCGGTGGGCTTTTCAGGCAGGCGAGGTTGGCCGCTGCGATGACGCAGGAGCAGGTCGCTGATTTGGCGGGTATATCCCGTCCCCGATATCGCGACATCGAAAAGGGAGCCGCAGCCGCGCGTGCAACAACGCTCATGAATATCGCTCGCGCGCTCGGTCTAGAAATGATGCTGGTTCCGCAAGTCATAGTGCCGGCTGTCCAGGCTCTATTGCGTCCGCATGATGATGACGATCGACCCGCCTTTGTTTCTCAACCTGACGATGACGATCATGCCTCCAGTCTTTCGCGCACCTAAGACGATCCCGTCGCTGGACGTGCTCTTGAACGCAGTGAAGATCGGCACGATCGTCAGGACGCCGGGCGATTTCAATGCATTTAACTTCGATGAGGCCTACCGCGCGACGGGCGGCTTTCCGGTTCTCAGCCTGTCGTTCCGGGCAGCGACGGGAGGATTGCGGAAAGATCCGAAGCCTCTGGCAAGCGCCTTGCCCGCTTTCTTCGCGAACCTCCTGCCGGAGGAGAAATTGCGGGAGGCGATGGAAAGGCATCACGAAGGCAATGTGCGGCCAGGCAATGATTTCGATCTTTTAGCGGCACTGGGCGCCGATCTGCCGGGAGCCGTACGGGCGTTGCCCAGTGACGGCGCGATAGCGGTTTCGAAGGATGGCTCAAAGGATCACTCCAAGGCACGGTTCTCGCTTGCCGGCGTGCAGATGAAGCTGTCGGTCATGAAGAACATTGGAAAAGCCGGCGGCCTTACCTTGCCGATGGACGACGAGCAGGGCCGGTACATTGCCAAGTTCCCTTCGACGGCGTTTCCGGGCGTTTCCGAGAACGAATTCGCCAACCTGGCGCTGGCAGCAGCAATCGGCATGGAGGTTCCTGAATGCGAACTGGTCGAGAAGTCCGATTTTGAGGGCGTTCCCGAAGAATTCAATACGCTGTCGGAGGGCAAGGTCCTTCTCGTCAAACGCTTCGATCGCGGCGCCGGTGGCGAGAGGATACACATCGAGGATTTCGCTCAGGTCTTCGGTGTCTACCCCTCGCGCAAATATGAGGGGGCCGCTTATCACGACATAGCCATGGCTCTTGGCGTGGCCGTCTCGCCTACGGCGGCTCTCGTTTTCGTCCGCCGCCTGGCACTGAGCGTCATCACCGGCAATGGCGACATGCACCTGAAGAATTGGTCTTTGATCTATGCCGGAAACGGCGACAAGCCGGCGCTTGCACCACTCTACGACCTCCTGTCCACCGTGCCATATATTCCCGCCGACGCCATGGCGCTGTCGCTTGGAGGAGAGCGCTCGTTCAAGGCGCTAGCAGCACCGCGATGGAAAGCATTTGCGAACCGCGCAAGGCTTCCGGAGCCGGCAGTCCTAAAGGCAGTGGTCGAGACGGTCAAACTCGTCAACGAGTACTGGTGGCATCTGCCTGAGCGCGACGTTGTCGCAGCGAAAGTGCTCGAGCGGATGGACGAACATGTGAAGGCGATGACGCCGATACTGAACTCCTGCGCCGATAAGTGAGCCGAGTCCCCTCGGGTTGCTGATATAGCGGAACTTTCCGCCCGCGGCCCTATGGATGGCCGTGGATCGAAGGTATGCCAGCGTGGCGCAAGATTCCGCGGAGTGTCCACGAGGACACGCGTGAGCAAGCACGTCAGCTCGCCGGAACAGACAGCATCCCGCAATTCACCCAACAGGATCGAGCTGCTGTTCGTCCACTTCAACATAACGATGCGGTTCAAACGAATGCGGTGACTGAGGATCGCGATCCGACGCTTTGTGTCGCCAATGTCGCGTCCGCTACACGGGCTGTTCCGACGATCCTTTGCTTGGAACTCAAGCTAAACCCCTGAAAAGCAACCATGAAATTATTCTTCGGTTGGATCAGCCAAATTGGCATGAGTCTTGAGATCCTTAGGTGCGAGGCGGCTACAGCTGCCCGACCGGCATTCAAGTCGCGGCAGCCGCGATGAATGGGAACGAAGGAAGGAAAGCTACATGTCAGGTTTGCGTCAGATCGCCTTTTACGGCAAGGGCGGCATCGGCAAGTCCACCACCTCCCAAAATACGCTCGCCGCCCTGGTCGACCTCGGGCAGAGAATCCTCATAGTCGGCTGCGACCCCAAAGCCGACTCCACCCGCCTGATCCTGAACGCGAAGGCGCAGGATACGGTCCTGCATCTCGCGGCAGAGGAAGGTTCGGTGGAAGACCTGGAACTCGCGGACGTGCTCAAGGTCGGCTACAAAGGCATCAAATGCGTGGAGTCGGGCGGACCCGAGCCAGGTGTCGGCTGCGCCGGCCGCGGCGTGATCACCTCGATCAACTTCCTCGAGGAGAACGGCGCCTACGACGATGTCGACTATGTCTCCTACGACGTGCTCGGGGATGTGGTGTGTGGCGGTTTCGCGATGCCGATCCGCGAAAACAAGGCCCAGGAAATCTATATCGTCATGTCCGGCGAGATGATGGCGCTCTATGCCGCCAACAACATCGCCAAGGGCATCCTGAAATACGCCCATTCGGGCGGCGTGCGGCTCGGTGGCCTGATCTGCAACGAGCGCCAAACCGACCGCGAGCTCGACCTCGCCGAAGCGCTGGCTTCCAGGCTCAATTCCAAGCTTATCCACTTCGTGCCGCGCGACAACATCGTCCAGCACGCCGAGCTCAGGAAGATGTCTGTGATCCAGTATGCGCCGGACTCCAAGCAGGCCGGGGAATACAGGGCGCTAGCCGAGAAGATTCACGGGAATTCGGGCCAGGGCACCATCCCGACCCCGATCACCATGGAGGAGCTCGAGGACATGCTGCTCGACTTCGGCATCATGAAGACCGACGAGCAGATGCTTGCCGAGCTTCAGGTCAAGGAAGCGGCCAAGACTGCCGCACAGTAGCGACTGCTGCCGACATGAGGCGCCGCCTGACCTGGTGCGCCTTTCAAAGAACGGCGCCTCGTCGGTGAGGCGTCACCCTGAACCTTGAAAGGGGTCCCATGAGCCTGGAATACGAAAATGACGGTGCCCTCCATGCGAAGCTTATCGAGGAGGTGCTGTCGCAATATCCTGACAAGTCGGCGAAGCGCCGCAAAAAGCACCTCAGCGTTGCAAAGAGCGGCGACGAGGCTGGCGAGGAAAGCGAGGTCCTTTCCGAATGCGATGTCAAATCGAACATCAAGTCCATCCCCGGCGTGATGACGATTCGCGGCTGCGCCTATGCCGGCTCGAAAGGTGTGGTGTGGGGTCCAGTCAAGGATATGGTCCATATCTCGCACGGGCCGGTCGGCTGCGGGCAATATTCCTGGTCTCAACGCCGCAACTACTACGTCGGCACGACCGGCATCGACACGTTCGTCACCATGCAGTTCACCTCCGATTTCCAGGAGAAGGACATTGTTTTCGGCGGCGACAAGAAGCTCGAACGGATCATCGACGAGATCGAGGAACTGTTTCCGCTGAATAAGGGCATGACTGTGCAATCCGAATGCCCGATTGGCCTGATTGGCGACGACACGGAAGCCGTGTCCCGCAACAAGGCCAAGCAGCACGAAAAGACAATCGTGCCGGTGCGCTGCGAGGGCTTCCGCGGCGTCTCGCAATCCCTCGGCCACCACATCGCCAACGACGCGATCCGCGACTGGGTCTTCGAGAAGAAGGACATCGAGTTCGAGGCCGGCCCGTACGATGTCAATGTGGTCGGCGACTACAACATCGGCGGCGACGCCTGGGCTTCGCGCATCCTGCTCGAGGAGATGGGCCTGCGCGTGGTCGGCAACTGGTCGGGCGACGCTACGCTGGCCGAAATAGAGCGAGCGCCAAAGGCGAAGCTAAATCTCATCCATTGCTACAGGTCGATGAACTACATCTGCCGGCACATGGAGGAAAAGTATGGCATCGCCTGGATGGAGTACAATTTCTTCGGCCCCTCCCAGACTGAAGCCTCTCTGCGCAACATAGCCAAGCACTTCGGGCCGGAAATTGAGGCCAAGGCCGAGGCGGTCATCGCCAAATACCGGCCGCTGGTCGAGGCGGTCATAGCCAGGTACCGGCCGCGCCTCGAAGGCAGGACGGTGATGCTCTATGTCGGCGGGCTGCGCCCCCGTCACGTCGTCACGGCATACGAGGACCTGGGCATGGTGATCGTCGGCACTGGCTACGAATTTGGCCATAACGACGACTATCAGCGCACCGGCCACTACGTGAAGAAGGGCACACTGATCTATGACGACGTGACTGGTTACGAGCTGGAGAAGTTCATCGAGGGGATCCGTCCTGATCTCGTGGGCTCCGGCATCAAAGAAAAGTACCCGGTCCAGAAGATGGGCATACCGTTCCGTCAAATGCATTCCTGGGATTATTCCGGCCCGTACCATGGCTACGACGGGTTCGCCATCTTCGCCCGCGATATGGATCTGGCCATCAACAACCCGGTCTGGAACCTCTACGACGCTCCCTGGAAGAAAAAAGCCGAGCCGTCGGCGGCTATCGCAGCCGAATGAAAACCTGGCCTCCCGGAAGCCGGGAGGCCGTGAACGCCTGTGGCCTTTGTCCGCGGGAGACCTGAAAACGTTTCGACGTCCCTGTGCCGCCGTATGGCGGGCCAGCTGGAAAAGAGGTAACCACCCATGCCGCAGTCGGCTGAAAAAGTTCTCGACCACGCGCCCCTGTTCCGCGAGCCGGAATACAGGCAGATGCTCGCCGAGAAGAGGCTGAATTTCGAATGTCCTCACCCGGACCAGATCGTTACCGACCAAGGCGAATTCACCAAGACGTGGGAATACCGCGAAAAGAACCTTGCTCGCGAAGCGCTTGTCGTGAACCCCGCCAAGGCCTGCCAGCCGCTCGGCGCGGTGTTCGCGGCCGCAGGCTTCGAGCGAACCATGTCCTTCGTCCACGGCAGCCAGGGCTGCGTCGCCTATTACCGCTCGCACCTGTCGCGCCATTTCAAGGAGCCTGCTTCGGCGGTTTCCTCCTCGATGACCGAGGACGCGGCAGTGTTCGGCGGCCTGAAGAACATGGTCGACGGGCTCGCCAACACGTACCAACTCTACGACCCGAAGATGATCGCCGTCTCGACCACTTGTATGGCGGAGGTCATTGGCGACGACCTGCACAGCTTCATCGAGAACGCCAAGGACGAAGGCTCGGTCCCGCGCGACTTCGACGTGCCCTTCGCCCACACGCCGGCCTTTGTCGGCAGCCATGTCGACGGCTATGACGTTGCGGTTAAGGGCATTTTGGAGCATTTCTGGAAGGGCGAGGAGCGAACGGAAGCCGAGGGAACCATCAACATCATTCCGGGCTTCGACGGGTTCTGTGTCGGCAACAACCGGGAACTCAAGCGCCTGCTCGATCTGCTGGGCGTCTCCTATACCTTCATCCAAGACGCCTCTGACCAGTTCGACACGCCGTCGGACGGCGAATACCGCATGTATGACGGCGGCACGAAGATCGAAGACGTGAAGAAAGCACTCAACGCCGAGGCGACACTTTCGCTACAGCATTACAACACCCGAAAAACACTCGAGTATTGCGAGGGGGTAGGGCAGGCGACGGCCTCGTTTCATTACCCGCTCGGCGTCCAGGCGACCGACGACTTCCTGATGGAGGTCTCCGCGATTTCCGGCAAGCAAATTCCCGAGGCAATCCGCCTGGAGCGCGGCCGACTGGTTGACGCCATGGCGGACAGTCAATCCTGGCTGCACGGTAAGAAATACGCCATCTACGGCGATCCGGACTTTGTCTATGCCATGGCCCGCTTCATCATGGAGACGGGGGGCGAGCCGACCCATTGCCTCGCCACCAACGGCACCTCGGCGTGGGAAGCGGAGTTGAAGGAACTGCTTGCATCATCGCCCTTCGGCAAGGGTGCTCAAGTCTGGGCGGGCAAGGACCTCTGGGCGATGCGCTCGCTGCTCTTCACCGAGCCGGTGGACCTGCTGATTGGCAACTCCTATGGCAAATATCTGGAGCGCGACACGGGCACGCCGCTGATCCGGCTGACGTTTCCGATCTTCGATCGCCACCATCACCATCGGTTTGCGCTGATGGGCTACCAAGGCGGGCTGCGCGTCCTGACGACGATCCTCGACAAGATCTTCGACAAGCTCGATCGCGAGACAAGCGAGACGGGCGTGACGGACTATTCGTATGACCTCACCCGCTAAGCGTGACGGTCGGCTTTGGCCGGTCGTCTTCCCGAGGGACTTTGGAGACCGACGCAATGTCCTTGCTCAGAGCCAAAATCCAGGATCTCTTCAATGAGCCTGCCTGCGAGAAGAACCGCGGCAAGGATGCCACGGCGCGCAAAAAGGGCTGTTCGAAGCCACTGACCCCGGGGGCGGCGGCCGGCGGCTGTGCCTTCGATGGCGCCAAGATCGTGCTGCAGCCGATCACTGACGTTGCGCATTTGATCCATGCGCCGCTCGCCTGCGAGGGCAATTCCTGGGACAACCGCGGTGCGGCTTCGTCCGGGCCAACACTGTGGCGCACAAGCTTCACGACCGACCTCACCGAACTCGACGTGGTGATGGGGCAGGGCGAGCGGAAGCTCTTCAAAGCGATCCGCGAGATCAAGGAAGCCTATGGGCCGCCGGCGATCTTCGTTTATCCGACCTGCGTGACGGCGCTGATCGGCGACGACATCGAGGCCGTCTGCAAGCGCGCGGCGGAAAAGTTCGGCTTGGCCGTGGTACCGGTCAATGCGCCGGGCTTCGTCGGCTCCAAGAATCTCGGCAACAAGCTTGCCGGCGAGGCGTTGCTCGAGCATGTCATCGGCACGGTCGAGCCCGACGATGCCGGCCCTTACGACATCAACATTCTTGGCGAATTCAACCTCTCGGGCGAATTCTGGCTGGTGAAGCCGCTGCTGGATCGGCTCGGGATCCGGGTGCGCGCCTGCATTCCAGGTGACGCACGTTACTTGGACATTGCCGGCGCGCACCGCGCCCGGGCGGCCATGGTGGTGTGCTCGACCGCGCTCATCAATCTCGCCCGCAAGATGGAGCAGCGCTGGGGCATCCCGTTTTTCGAGGGCTCCTTCTACGGCATCACCGACACCTCTGAAGCGCTCCGACAGATCTCTCAGCTGCTCGTGAAGCAGGGTGCTGATCCGGAGATCCTCGGCCGCACCGAGCTGTTGATTGCAGAGGAAGAGGCGATCGCCTGGAAGAAGCTAGCCGCCTACCGGCCGAGGCTCGAAGGCAAGCGCGTGCTGCTCAACACCGGCGGTGTGAAGTCCTGGTCGGTCGTCCATGCGCTGATGGAGATCGGCATCGAGATCGTCGGCACCTCTGTCAAGAAGTCGACCGTCGAAGACAAGGAACGCATCAAGCAGATCCTCAAGGACGACAACCACATGTTCGAGCAGATGGCTCCGCGCGAGCTTTACGCCATGCTCTCGGAACACAAGGCCGATATCGTGCTGTCGGGCGGGCGCACGCAGTTCATCGCCCTGAAGGCCAAGACACCCTGGCTCGATATCAACCAGGAGCGCCAACATCCTTACGCCGGCTATCACGGCATGGTGGAACTCGTACGCCAGATCGACCTCGCTATTCATAACCCGATCTGGCGCCAGGTGCGGGAACCGGCACCATGGGATTGCCAGCCTGCGGTGAGGCAGGAACTGCCGCGCACGAAAAGCGAGACCGCGACCTTGCATGTTGTCCAGGAATTCGCCGGCACGACGGCCGGTGATTTCGGCGAGTGTTGAGGAGAGCCGATGGTCCGCATCCTTCCCCAGACCAAAGCGGCGGCGGTCAATCCGCTGAAGTCATCGCAGCCGCTGGGTGCCGCCTTGGCCTTTCTTGGCGTCGACGGCGCGATGCCGTTGTTCCACGGCAGCCAGGGGTGCACCAGCTTCGCGCTCGTGCTGTTCGTGCGGCATTTCAAGGAAGCCATTCCGTTGCAGACAACGGCGATGGACGAGGTGGCGACGATCCTTGGCGGGGCGGACCATCTGGAACAGGCGATCCTCAACCTCAAGGCCCGCACAAAGCCAACGCTGATCGGGGTCTGCACCACGGCGCTGGTGGAAACCCGGGGCGAAGACTGCGCAGGGGATATCGCCAATATCAGGCTGAAGCGCACAAAAGAACTCGCGGGTACGGAGGTGGTGCTGGCCAACACACCGGATTTCGACGGCGCGATCGAAGAGGGCTGGGCCAAGGCTGTCACCGCTATGATCGAAAGGATTACGCGGCCCGGCGAGCAGGCGCGGCAGTCGAAGAAGATCGTGATCCTGCCTGGCTGGAACCTCACTGTGGCTGATATCGAGCATTTGCGTGAGATGGTTGAAAGCTTTGGACTGAAGCCGGTGATTCTGCCGGACATCTCCGGCTCGCTCGACGGTACGGTGCCCGACCGCTGGGTCACGACCACCTATGGCGGCACCAGCGTCGAGGATATCCGCGAGCTTGGCACGGCTGTGCAATGCGTCGCCATCGGTGAGCATATGCGCCGCCCGGCCGAGCTGCTGCACAGGTTAACCGGCGTGCCTTACGTGCTGTTCCGGTCGCTGACTGGATTGAGGGACGCCGACCGGTTCGTCTCGCTGCTGTCCGCAGTTTCGGGCGAGGCGGCGCCGGCTGAGGTGCGCCGTCGGCGGGCGCAGTTGCAGGACGCGTTGCTCGACGGACATTTCCACTTTGGAGGCAAGAAAATTGCGATCGCTGCTGAACCAGACCAACTCTACCAACTCGCGAGCTTCTTCATCGGCATGGGCTCCGATATCGCGGCGGCGGTCACAACGGCCGCTATGTCGAAAATTCTGGAGGAAGTACCGGCGCAGTCGGTTCAAATCGGCGATCTCGGCGATTTGGAAGCGCTTGGCGCCGGCGCTGATCTTCTCGTTACTCATTCCCACGGCCGCCAGGCGGCGCAGCGCCTCGGCATTCCGCTCATGCGGGTCGGCTTCCCGATCTTCGACCGGCTCGGGGCCCAGCACAAGCTCACAATCCTCTACCAGGGGACCCGCGACCTGATCTTCGAGGTTGCCAACATTTTTGAAGCCAACCGGCACGCGCCGACGCCCGAGGCGCTTGATCCACTCCGTAAGCGAGAAATGCCAGATGAGCTCCGTTCGTCGCCTCTCGCTCGTCACTGACGAGGTTCACGCACCGACGCCGGAACGCCAAACCGGCGCATTGCGCGTGGCCATCGCCACGCAGGACATGAAGAACCTCAACGCCCATTTCGGCTCGGCCAGGCGCTTTGCTGTCTACGACGTGATGCGCGAGGAGTGGAATCTCGTGGAAGCCGTGGCCTTCGATGACGTTTCCGACGAGAGCGGGAAGCACCGAACTGAGGGCAATGACCGCATCACCCCGAAGGTGGAGGCGCTGAAGGGCTGTCATCTGCTGTTTTGTCTGGCGATCGGCGGACCTTCGGCAGCCAAACTCGTTTCCGCAAAGATCCATCCGATCAAAGTGCCGCAGCCCCAGACCATCCAAGAGGTGCTGTTGCGCACGCAGATGATGCTCAGGACGTGTCCTCCCCCTTGGCTGCGCAAGGTGCTGGCGCAGGCAGGTGTCGCTGAACAGAAACCCTCCTTCGAGGACGAAAGCTGAATTGAGGAGTAGCCGAAATGTCTGACGCCGAGGTTAGCCCTGCCGCCACCGAGGACGAGGCGGCCCTTGCCACCCCGTTCGTCAAATGCCTCGTGCGGCTGATCCGTGCCAATGATTCCCACGGGTCATGGGAAGGCAAATCGGACGCCGAGCTGCTGGGCGACTTCATCATCACCAGGGAACAGCGCCGTGCAATTCCAATCATCGGCGATCCCGATCCGGACGTGCTGTGGAGGCTCGATAAGTTCTACACCGCCGTCGGGCTTGCGATTGAGGAGCGCACGGGCCTGATGGCATCGCCGATGATGGAGATGAGCCATGAGGGCTTCGGGCGCGTGCTCTTCACGGCCGGGCGGTTGGTCGTTCTGTCAAAGACCCTGCGCGACGTCCACCGGTTCGGTTTCGAGACGTTCTGGAAGCTCGCCGCGGCCGGTACCAAACTGGCCGGCGATGCTACCGCAGCCATTGAGGCTCATCCCGAGGTGGCGCGGGCGTGATGCAACCGACTTTCGATCGAGGGGATCATGTCAGGTCTTGAGGACATGCGGTGGCCAGCCCTCTCAATTGAGGCGGTCCAGGCCGATATGGTTCTTGGGGTAGCGCTGATGAAGCCAGTGGTACTGATCTGTTCGCAAGATGCGGAGTTGTATCTTTTCCTCAACCACATTCTGGGGGCGGACGGCTTCACCAGTGAGCCGGCTGGCGGCGTGAAGGAAGCACTTGCATTGGCCGATCAACGGGAGCTCCACGCGGTAGTCCTCGATTGCGGGCCAGGAAGCGCGACAGGCTCCACAATTTGCGCCCGGTTCAAGGGGGAGCCCCGGACCGGCGGCCTGCCCGTAATTGCGCTGATCGCGCCCGGCGCCGAGAACCAGCACCTCGATCTCTTGAAGGCAGGTATTGACGAGAGCTTTGTGCGGCCCTTCGCGCCGGCCAAGCTGCTTGACTGTCTCCGCACGAAGCTGGCGTTGCCACAGCCGGGTTCAAACGGGATAAAAAACGGCAGCTGGCTCTGTTGCGGCAGCCTTGAGATGAAGCTCGATGCTCACCGGGTTCGAGGTAATGGCCACGACATCCATCTCGGACCTCTCGAATTCAACCTGCTGCGGCAATTCCTTGAGGCTCCCGGCAAGGTCTTCAGCCGAGACGAGCTGATCGACGCGGCCTGGCCGGACAATATCCATGTCGGTGAACGCACTGTCGACGTCCATATCAGCCGGATCAGAAAGGCGCTGAAGGCGGCCTCGCCAGGTAGCGTCATTCGTACTGTCAGGTCTGCCGGCTACTCGCTCGAGAAGCTGGACGACTGAATCGCGAACGGATGGTGTGCCACTCTCCGTCTTCGTTGGAAGGCAAGTCTTGCGGTTCGAAACGCGCTACGGGCCCGACATCTCAGGGGGAAGCAGTCAGATGGCCTTCAAGAAAATACTCAGTGTGACGGGAGCTGACCATTCCGATCAGGACGTCGCAATAGCTGCTCGCTTGTGCGCCGAGGTCGGCGCGTATCTTTCCGTACTAATTATATCGCCTCCGCCGCTCCTGATGTCGCCTCCGCTTATTGGGTCCCCTCCGCCGTTGGGCGGTGGCATCCCCGAGTGGTCTAGACGTCGCGCACACCACATTGCCGCACGGGAACAATTTTCACAGGACATGGCCAATCTGGAAAAGACATCCAGGGAAATTCACAAAGTGCTGAGAGCCACGTGGCGCTGCTATGATGTCGACACCGAACACTGCGAGAAGGCTGGCGTCGGTGACGCGGTGCGACAGCGGGCGCTCTGCACCGACCTGACAATCGTCGGCCCCGCACTTCTCAACATGACTAGTCTCGGACCCCTTGTTATCAACGGCAGCTTGTTCGATACGGGAAAGCCGGTGCTTGTCGTACCGGAGGGCGCTGAGGCGACTCTGTCTCCACGGCGCGTGCTGGTCGGCTGGGATTCGCGAGTCGAGGCGTCCCGTTCGATTCGAGAAGCGCTGCATCTGCTAGCCGGTGCTGAGGAAGTTCGTGTCGCAGTCGTCGATCCGGAGGCGACCTGCACCGGAAACGGCGCCGAGCCGGGAGCCGACATCGCTGCCTATCTCACTCGGCACGGTGCTCGGGTTTCGGTCGACCGGCTGGCGAGCCGCGGCAAACCGGTGGCCACGGTGCTAGCGCAGCACGCAATCGACACGTCTGCCGACGTGATCGTCATGGGCGCTTATGGCAGCCGCTGGTTGCGCGAGCGGCTCTCCGATAGCGTGATAAGATGGATAGTTGGCACGCCTTTGCCGCTGTTTTTGGCCCGCTGACGGGTTCTGAAGTAGCACCGATGCTGCAAAGCTCTACTCCGCTGGTCACCTACCCTGATACCAAGTCGGAGGAAGGTCGCCGCGAACGAGCAGGTTTCGCGAAGCTCATGAGCAACTTGGAAGCGCCGTCGCGAAGACATTCCCCGGACGCCTCTAACGCGCGCTCGGGGTCTGCTCGTCGCGTAACGCGCAGGCCGACGGCCGGGCCGAGGCCCAGGCGTCCTCAATGCCTCAAAACACCGATATTCGGGTCGGCGTCAGGTCGAGAAAGAGAGTCGTTTCAGCGCGGCAGGCCGCGTTCGGACCGTAGCCTCATCGTATCAGCGTTATCACGATTTCCTTCACCACTGGCCGGGAACGGAACACGGCAATGACCTAGTAGCGGCCAAGGCACCGACCTTCGAGTCCGACGGTCGGGCTCTTGCCGGCCCTCGGCGCCAACGGTGGCATCAATCCCGTGTCATCGCCTGGGATGGTAGCCGGGTCAGCGGCGAGGGCGCCGCATCTTCGGCGTCTGCCCGGCCCACCGCGTGGCGACCGAGTGGCCTTGAGGCCGGTCAATTCCCACAACGCTCACATTCGCACCAGACGGTCCCTGTAGGACCTGTGCACGGGGATACAGAAACAAAAAAAGCAGGAATCCAGGAGAGTTCACCGGCCTGGCACATGCCGGCACACATCCCCGGCTCTCTTCGCCACGATCATCATCGTCAATCTGGCGTTATTCGCGACCCGCAGCCGGACATGACCGGCTTCGTCGTGAAACTCCGGCGTTGCGAGCCAGGAAAGCGCAAAGCGGAAGAGGTAGGGCAGAGGCGATGCTCGGAGGGAGCGGCCCCTGCAATCGCAATGGCGTTCCGCTGAGCGACCGGAACGGCAAGAAGCTCAAGCAAGGCTTGAGGCGGACGATGATGACGTGGCTGGCGCTAGCCAACGCAGTTATGATGTCCATCTGTTCGTCCCTATGTCGAGACGTCCGTGGCCACGCTTCTGTGCCGACGCGAAGCGGGTGATGCGTGTCCAAGACCTGACAATGGCAGAAAACATGTCGCGACTAATACAACCGGCTATCTGAGCGCCCCGGAAGCTTTTTAAGTATAATCAGCATTTACTGCACGCCGAGCTCGTTGGCACGACCTTTGCGAATTAACTTTCAGCAACACTGAGTGAAGGCTGAATGCACGCAGATGCGCAAGACGAGCGATGCTCTCCCTTCGTTGAACCCTCGTGCCACGGTCTCAAAGGGGAACAAGCTTGCCCATAAGGTCACGCAGCCTTTGGCAACAGCTTTGGAGGGCAAGATGATGTTGCGGATGGGGTCACCGGCTCCTTCGATCAAAGTGGAGGACTGGCTGCGTGGCGAGCCCCTTGCGGACTTCCAGCCCGGCAAAGTCTATACCATCGAATTTTGGGCAACTTGGTGCGAACTATGTGCGGCGGAGATGCTCGAGCTGATGCAGCTACAGGAGAAATACAAGGACAGCGGACTTGAGGTCGTCGGGATCGCGGCTGATGAAGACGCTCCAACGGCCGTCGAGGCCCGGACCAAGTTGGACGCGTGGTTGGCCGAAAAGTGCCCGGATCTGAATTATCGGATTGGGTTCGACTTCACAGGCGAAATGAAGAAGCTTTGGAGGGAACCCAGCTTTTGCGTCGGGATTCCGACCTCGTTCGTAGTCGACCGAGACGGCTGCATCGCCTTTATCGGTCATCCGAGCCAACTCGGTGAGGTTTTGCCGAAAGTGTTCAACGGCAGCTGGCCTACCAGCAACAAAGCGAAAGCCGCCGATCAGCAGCGGATCGCCACAAGCGAACCCCTGGCGCGCGGACAAGCGCTGAAGAAGCCGATCGATGACAGGTTCTGGGCGGCGGTGAAGCTGGAAGATTGGAAGACGGCGCTCTGGGCGATCGAAGGGGGCATCGCCTTGATGCCGGACGACCTCAATTTCCGCCTGGCCCATGCACATCTGTTGCTTCACAAAATACAAGACATGTGGACCGGCTTGCCCGTGATGCGCCAGTTGGTTCGCGACGCGATCGACAAAAATTCCGAGGATTGGATAGTTTCGGCGCTAGACCAACTTTTCCATCCGGCCAATGACCATTCGCGCCTTCCCCCTGCTGAGCGCTTCGCGATGGGCAAGGAGCTGTCCGAACACATCCTGGCGCTGAATCCCCCGCAAGGCGACAGTCCCAAGTTCCGATCTTATCCCGCGGTCGCCCGGTACTATCACGAGAACGGCAACAATGATCGCGCGATCGAGTTGGTCGAACTGGCACTGACGTCGCTGGACGGTCCGGAGCCTATCCCGGCCGAATTGAAAGAGCAGCATCTGTCGGATTTGCTGCAGGCCCTCGCCAAGTACAGGGGTGGGAAGGCTTGTTGCGGCGCTCTCTTTGCCGCTGCGCAAAACAGTTTCCCGAAGGTGCCAAAGCGCGGTCGGCCGAGGAAGAAAGATAAAAAAGGGTAATTGGTCGAAAGGGCTTACTGGCCACTTCGTCCATTTCCCTGGCGTGACCGCAGCAAGGAGGTCCATGCAGCACTTGGTCGATCGTTTGCAGCAGGATCGAGGCTCGAATCTTCATGGCCTCCCGCATTGCGGCGGAAGCGATGTTCGACGCGAATTCGCGTGGAAGACTTCGCAGTCGAGGACGTGTTCAAAGTCGGCCCGAGGGACATCAATTGCGTGGAACCAGCGGGGCCGAGCCATGCGTCGGCTGCGCAAGTGTGCCCGAAGTAGGCGTCCCAGAAAACAGACATCGTGCTTCGAGGAAGAGGACTGAAGGAGGAGAAGGCGAAATGTCTGATGCCGCGGTCAGCCCGGCTGCCAACGAGGACGAGGCGGCTCTTGCCACCCCGTTCGTCAAATGCCTGGTGCGGCTGATCCGTGCTCAAGCCTTCTGCTCATGGGAAGGCAAATCGGACGCCGAACTGCTGGCGAACTTCATCGTCACCAGAAAACAGCGCGGTGCGATGCCTGTCATCGGCGATCCCCAACCGGACGCGCTGTGGAGGCTCGGCACGTTCCACACCGCCGTCGGGCTCGCGATCGAGAAGCGCTCCGGCCTTATGACATCGCCAATGACAAACATGAAAGCTAGGGGGCTGCGGACGATTGCGTTTTACGGCCGGGCGGTTGGGTCGCTCTGTCGAGACATCCACCCGGTTCGGCTTCAAGACGCTCGGGCAGCTGCGGAGGCCGGTACGAAACTGATCGATGATCCGACTGCGGCCATCGAAGCCTATCCCGACGTGGCACGGGCGTGAAGAAACCGATCGGGGAAGGATCTATGTCAAAGCTAGATGAGATGGGGACGAAAGTCCGAAAGCTTCAGCTGCGCGCGGCAATTGCCAAGATGAAATTGCACGACCTTGCAGAGGATCTCCCGGGAAAATCGACCGAGATAGAGGAAGTTGCCGAGCAAGCGTCGGCCGTTTTTGCCGAGTTGGATGGTGCCAGGAGAGAGCTCGCTGCCATGAAGAAGTTACTATGAGGAGCACATTCACCACCCGCGACGGCTCCGGATGGATGCCGGAATATCTCACCGCTATAGACGGCACGACCTGCATCGGCTGCGGCCGCTGTTTCAAAGTCTGCTCGCGCGAAGTCATGCATCTTTACGGCGTCGACGACGCGGGTGAAGTCCTCGGCGCCTGCGACGGCGAAGACGACGATTTCGATGGCGAGCTCAATCGCATGATCATGGCCGTCGATCATCCTGGCCGCTGCATAGGCTGCGGAGCCTGCGCCCGCGTCTGCCCGAAGAACTGCCAGACCCATGTTGCGGCCGACAATGTCGCTGCATGATCTGGTGGACAATCCAGGAGAACGGCATTGCCCTTAAGAATATTCTGTCGCGTCTTGGGAATAGTCCTTTGCACCACCGCTCTGACCGTCTACTTCGCTTGTTATTCCATCAGCAAAGTAGTCGTCACGATGCTGGCTTGTTCTCTGCTCCTTCAACTGGCTTACTTCGTAAGCGTGCTCCTTCTGATCTGGCGGTCTGGCTTGGTTAGCCGAGCTGGCCAAAGGGCTGAGGATTTCGGCAGTTGCAAGGAAATTGGATCCGAGCCGCCAGACCTTGATGAGGTGACGAATGAATCCGCAGATTTGCTCCAGCGCGATCAAATGCTGGCCATATCGCTGCTGCTGCCTTGAGGCCCCATGACAAGGTCAGTGCTCAAGATAGCGCCACTTTGGACCGACCATCAACATTGAGCAGATACTAGAAGGAATACTGTGCTTGAGAAGTCCATTGGTGACCGCAATCCGGTCATTCTGGTTAGTCCAGGAGATGCAGTTCTTGAATGCCATACGCATTGGTAGCCTCTCGCAGTATGCCGGCGTGCGGTTGCAACTCTCAATGATGAACGAGGCGCTGGAAATAAATGGCATTTTTGGGCGTCGGATAACACAGACGACGAAAAATAAAAGACCCTCTAGAATGACTCGTGCATGGCTAATTCAGCTCCATCGCGTGTTGCCGGAGAGAAAATGCTGGAAAAGTTCGAACGCTATCCGCTCACCTTTGGGCCCACGCCCATCGAGAAGCTCGACCGCCTCTCCAAGCATCTGGGGGGCAGGGCGGAAATCTACGCCAAGCGCGAGGACTGCAACTCCGGTCTCGCATTTGGCGGAAACAAGCTCCGCAAGCTCGAATACATCATCCCCGATGCGATCGTGTCAAATGCCGACACGCTTGTCTCCATCGGCGGCGTGCAGTCCAACCACACGCGGATGGTCGCCGCGGTCGCCGCCAAGATCGGCATGAAATGTCTCCTGGTTCAGGAGAGCTGGGTACCACATGAGGACGCCGTCTACGACCGGGTCGGCAACATTCTCTTGAGTCGGGTCATGGGAGCAGAAGTGCGCCTTGTCGACAAGGGCTTCGATATCGGCATCCGCCGCAGTTGGTAACAGGCGCTCGATGAGTCAAGTCAAGGGGCGGCAGGCCCTACGCGATACCGGCCGGGGCGTCAGTTCACAAATATGGCGGGCTTGGGTACGTCGGGTTCGCGGAGGAGGTGCGCGCCCAGGAAAAACAGCTTGGGTTTGGCTTCGACTACATCGTCGTTTGCACGGTCACGGGCTCGACGCATGCCGGCATGCTCGACGGGTTCGCCAAGGACGGTCGACAGCGCAACGTACTCGGTATCGATGCCTCCGCCACCCCCGCAAAGACCAAGGCGCAGGTGCTAAAGATTGCTCAACATACAGCGGAGCTCGTCGATTGCGGAACGGAACTTGTCGAGGATGACGTGGTGTTGCTCGAGGACTACGCATACCCGCATTATGGCATTCCGTCCGAGGAAACGAAGGAGGCCATCCGCCTGTGTGCGCGGCTCGAGGGTATGATTACCGATCCCGTTTATGAGCGCAAATCGATGCAAGGGATGATCGACCTCGTCCAGAAGGGCTTGTTTCCGGAGGGATCGAGGATCCTCTACGCGCATCTCGGCGGCGCGCCGGCTATCAACGGGTATGGTTACACCTTCCGCAACGGCTGACGCTCGACAAGCTTGAAGGCGAAGTCTTTGTTTTTCATTAGCCTGTGGCACTTGGAAGTTATTCCAGGATGCTCATAATTAATTGCGATATCAGGCCTGCCACGCCCTGGCCATGGAGCCCAACGCCTTCGGACGCCGGACCTCCTTTGCTATCCTTTTGCGTGTTCGTCGTTTCAGATCGTGAGGCTAACGTTGTAATCGGTCAGGAAATCCTGCAAGGTCAGGATATTCTCTATCCCCTTGAGGTTGTCGGTCGCATTGAGCAACGCGCGAGAACTGTCGACCGACAACAGCGGTGCCACTGCCGCATTGCGGTCGTTCAGCAGCGCGGTGAACCGCGTGCGCAGCATTCTGTCATAGGTGGGATCCTGGATAGCCGGGTACGCGCTCTTCACTCGCTGCACCACCGACAGCGGGAGCAGGTCCGCGGTGGCGGCCCGCAGTAGACTCTTCTCGCGCCCGTCGAAAGTCTTGTAGGCCCATGGAGTGCCGAAGACGTACTCAACAAGCCGTGGTCGCAGAAAGGGACCCACACCTCGAGGCCCAAAGCCATGCTCATCTGGTCCTTGCGGTCGAGCAGCGTCGGCAGCTGATGGATGGATGGATGAGAAAGAGGTAGCAGACCTCGCGCATACGACGCTCGTGCGGATCGGCCGAGGCCGGCCCGGTCAGGGCGGGTACTTCCGGAAGTGCCCTGCGGTACTGCTCGTCGAGGTAGCCGGGGAGGTCGAGTTTCTTGACCAGTCCGGGGTCTAGGGACCGCCGTACGTTCGCGGGATCGTGGAAAAACCAGTAGTCGCCGAAAAGCTCGTCGGCCGACTCCCCAGACAGGGCCACCGTCGAGTGCTGCCGGATGGCCCGGAAAAGCAGATAGAGCGAGCTATCTAAGTTGCCTAAGGTCAACGGCAGGTCGCGGGCGTGGAGAGTGGCGGCCCGCACGTTCGGGTCCATGAGTTCGTGCGCGGACAACATGATGTCCGTGTGGTCGGTACCAACGTATTTCGCGACCTCCTGCACATACGGCCCGTCGGGTGTGGGGCGCCCCGGGCCGGGGATAAAGTGTCAGTGTAGCCGACGAAGTCGACGGCGAAGGACCGGATCCGTTCGTCGCTCAAGCGCGCGGCCAGTGCGGTGATGGCCGAGGAATCAAGCCCGCCCGACAAGAGTGTGCACAGCGGCACGTCGGCGATGAGCTGCCGCTGGATTGTGATTTTTCGTGGAATGAGGACCCTGTTTGAGGGGTGATTTTCGTCCAAACGGGGCTCTGACTCACATTTGATGATTTTC
>NZ_JAMYSC010000058.1:0-29208 GCF_040321755.1 Mesorhizobium sp. M0276
GGTCAATCCGAACCGACCAAGAGACCGATCCTGCCTCAATCAGATGGCCTTCATATATGAATAACTTTCCCCGGACAGTCCTGCGTTCGCGGGGCGAAGGTGCCGGCAGGCAGATGAGGGTCAGCACTCAAGTGGAAAGCAGATATGAACTTCAAGCATCCGACCGAAGCGCCGCCCCTCATTGCCCTGCCGGGCACTTCTCCTCGTAAACGGGGAGAAAGAAGCCTCGTCGCCCTATTTCGGCGCCTGCCGGCCCTGCTTGGGCATGTGGCTTTGCATGGTTTTGGCCTCGGGCGTCATGGTCGAGCCGCCATCGGCCACCAGAATATTGGCCACCCGGGCAAAGCCGGTGAACACTTTCATGGCATCGGCTTCAGAAATCTGCGCGGCGATTGCAGCGCTGCAGGCGTTGAGCGCGCTGCGGTAGACATGGCCGCGCCGCTCAAGCGGCCAGCGCTGCAAAAAATCGGCGGCTTCGCTGACGCTGTCGATCTCTTCGATATCTCCGTTCATTCGCACCTTAAGCGGCACTCCGGCCTTCATGGTACCCACGGCGTTCACCTTCGCTTTGCGCGCGGCTTCACTTACCGCTCCACTAAACGCGCCGCGCGGGCGGGCGGTTGCATCAATTCTCCGGTCAGCGCGCGCCTTTCACGGACTGACCACGGCGTCCAGCCAGTCGCGGGCCCGGCTTTTCGGCTTGGCCACCAGTATGTTCTGTTGCCTGGCTGCCTTGGTCAGAGCCTCGAAGGCGATGCGCTGGCTGCAGGTACCATCGACGGCGAGCGCAACCAGCCGGGCCGCCTCGACATAGACCGGCGAAGTCTTGTCGGGCCATTGCTGCTTGAGCGCCCCGGCTGCCTCGGCCACCGACCCGACCAGCATGGTTCTGTTGTCGCAAAAGCGCAGGGTTATCGGCACGAAAGCTGTCATCGACATGTCTCCCGTAGACGCCGCATAACGTCGAAAATTCGCACTGGTTCCATCACACCGAATGCCGGCACGGCTGGGCAGGTGCTGCGATGAATCCGAACGTTTCTCGGCTCTCGCCAATCGTCAGCGTCGTGGGAAAGGCGGCGAGGACGAAGCTGCCAGTCCCCTTCCGCGTGGGGAGAGATGGCCGGCACGCCAGAGGAGGCGCGAAGGATCGCCACCATGCCAGCTCCCGCACACCCACCCAAGCGAGGACCCTACCCATGCCCAGGAAAACCAAACCCGCCAAACCCCAAGCGCCCAAACTGCCGAAGGGCGAGGCCGAGCAGGTGCGCATCCGGCGCGAGATCGGCCATGATTTCGCACTGAAGGACGACGCCTTCGGCCGCAAGCGGCTGACCGCCGGCACGCGGGAGGCTGCCCGCGTCTACGAGGTGTCGAACGACGGCTTCACCGCCACCGGCGGCATCGTGCGGGTGGGCACTATCGATCCGCTGCTGGGCATCACCTCGCTGTCGAGCCAGCAGCGCGAAGCCGGCCTGCGCTACCGTCAGGATTTTCGCTGCAGCCAGCAGGCCAGCGTCAAGCCGATGCGCTGGACCGAGCGCGTCGACGGCGGCCGCCACGGCGGCGGAATCGTCGATAGCGTGCTGGACGCAGGCCGCGCCTACGCCGCCGCTACCAGGGCGCTGGGCCATTGGGAAGTGGCCGCCGTGGTGCGACGAGTCTGCTGCGCGGGCGGGTCGATCAAGGGCGTGGCCGAGCAGACGGGGGAGGATAGGGATGTGGTGACAAAGATGTTGAAGGTGGGGCTGGATTTACTGGCGGTGCATTATGGAATGATGATCGGGAGGCGGATGGGATGAGAGGCGGCGCACTGATCCGGCCGGCAATGCCGGTCGGATCATTCAACATCAGGGTTATCGGCAGATGCGAATCTCTTCGATGATCCTGTGATGGTGGCGCCAGTGCCTCACCACTTCGATGTGGCAGCGGTGGAAATAACGGTGGTGCCGGTGGAAATAAAGCGGCCTGTAGCCGTTGTCGTAGTCGTCATAGGGGCTGTAGACGTAGCGCGGGCTGTAGACGTAGCGGCCGCCATAGGCCCCATAACCATCGTAATAGTCGTTGCCGTAATAGTCGTTGTAGCCGGCGCCAATGCCGATAAAGACATGACTGCGGGCATCAGCGGGGGCGATCATCGCCGCCGCGGAAGCAATGGCGATAACCGAAACAAGCAGGAGCTTCTTCATAGCTGCCTCCTCTTCAAGGTTGACCTAATATAACCCTCGAGAGGCGACCTCGTTCCATGGATTCGTCTCATCCCCTAGAACAGCGCCCCCTCCAACGGCCCTTCCAGCGTCTCGGCAAACGCCGTTGCCAGGTGATGCCTGTCACGAAAGGCGAGTTGGCCTGATATGACGACATGGCAGGCGGTCGGGTCGCAGAAGCGGTCGGTGAGGTCGATGTAGCGCGTGCCGGGCACGCTGTTCACCACGGCGCGCTCGGCGGCCGCGGTGCTGTCGTTGGCGGCCTCTGTCCTGGGCGTGTCGCAGTGCGGCGATGGTGCTTCGCGCCACCATAAAGCGCGCGCCACGCAGGAGTCGGCGAAGCTGGCGTTGATCGGCGTGTCGCGAATGACAGCGGTCTCGACCCCGGCCTGGCTGAACGCCTGCAAGGTCGAGCGCAGGCCGGCCTGCCAGCGCGCGATTTCGGCTGCGCGGCTGGTGGCGGGCATGTCGCGGATCAAATTGCCGATCGAGAATTCGGAGATCACAACCAGGCGCGGCTTGCGGCGGATGATGTCCGATATCGCCTGCTCGCGCCAAGCGTCGCATTCGGTGTAGTCGCGCTTCAGCACGGCATTGAAGGTGGAGAGCCGCGAGGCGCGGCACGAGGATTTGAGATAGGTGATCACTTTGGTGTCGTTGCGCTTCGCCGCTTCAATCAGCGGCGTCGACCAGTGATCGGCATGCGAATCGCCGAACAGCACGATGGTGTGGGCGGCGTCCGCCGCGCCGAACACGCAAGGTTTTGGCGTCACCGTGTGGAAGTCGAGCAGGCAGCTCTTGTCGGTGGCGCGCACGATGGAAGGTTTTTCGGCGGCCTGCTCGATGCCGCGCTGCGCAGTGTCGATGTTGCGCGCGGCCAGATGCGCATTGGCATAGGCGACCGCCACGCCGGCACCGGTCAGGGCAGCGGCCGGGATCAGCGCCCGAACGCCTGCCGCCAGCCAAGCGCCACGCCGGGCCGGGTTCTCGATCAGGTGATAGGTAAGCACTGACAGCGACAGCGCCAGTACGCCGCAGCCCAGTCGCTGCGGGACGGACAGGTCCGGCACCAGCATCCCGGCATAGACGATGACCGGCCAGTGCCAGAGATAGAGTGAATAGGAGAGCGTGCCGATCCATTGCAAAGGCGGCAGCGACAGAGCGGTGGCCGGCGCAAAAGCCTGCCAGCCGGTCCGCTGTTGGGCCTGCGTGCCGGTCTGTTCCGCGCTGGCGCCGCTCAGAAGCACCAGCACGGTGCCGGCAACCGGCAGCAGGGCACGCCAGCCGGGGAAGGGCAGGTTCTCACTCAACAAGAGATAGGCCGCCGCGATCAGCGCCAGGCCAAGCCAGCCCAGTGCCGCCAGCAGCCCTGGGCGCCACCGCAGGAAAGCCACTGGGGCCAGCGTCGCCAGGCCGCCGGCGGCGAACTCCCAGGCGCGCAGCGGCGAGAAATAGAAGGCCCAGGCCGGTGCTGCGCTGGTCAGCCACAAGCAGGCGGCCAAGGAGGCGAGGCCGGCGACGCCGATTACGGCGGTAGCCGTTCGCCGGCCAGGACGCAGCCAGGCAGCCAGCAGAAGCAGTGCCGGCCAGGCCAGGTAGAACTGCTCCTCCACCGACAGCGACCAGAAGTGGATGAACGGATTGCTGGCAGCATCGGCGGCGAAATAATCGAACGACCAGCGCAGCAGCCACAAATTGATGGTGTAGGCGGAGGCAAACATCGCGCCACGCGAGTAGAGCGTCTGCTCTTGCGGCGCCAGGATGAAGTAGCCGGCGGCGAGCGTGGCCAGGATGACGAACAGGGCTGCCGGCAGGAGCCGCCGCGCGCGCCTGGCATAGAAGCGCCAGAGATCGAGCCGGCCGGTCTCAGCGATCTCCTGCATGAGGTGGGTCGATATCAGCCAGCCGGAAATCACGAAGAAGATATCGACGCCGGCAAAGCCGCCGGGCAGCGCGGTGAGGCCGAAATGATAGGCGACGACGCCGCCGACGGCGAGCGCGCGCAATCCTTGTATGTCCGGCCGGAACGCTGCCGCCACGATAAATCCTTCGTGCAAGCCCAGCCCCGAGTCCTCAGCAGTGTCTGTCGGTCGGGCTGATATCGCAATGCAACAAATCTAACGCAGCGCAACATGGTGAAAAGAGGGGTGTTGATCCTGAGGACATCCAGCCGCATGGAGGCTCGCCGATGTTCCAGGCGGCATTCTCCACAAGCGCTTCATCCTTCGAGCTCCGGGCACAAAGACGAGTTCGAAGGGCTTTGGCAGCAGATCAGCATGCCATCATCCAAGTGACGGACGATGTCGACCGCGGCACCCGTGGCGCGGCGCCTCTCGAGAGGCTGCGGGCCCCAAAGCCCGACAACGAAGCTTGATATGTCAGGCTGCGCCGGTCTCGCCGATCAGCCTGGCATATTCGGCCTCGGGGTCGCCGTAACTGCCATTGGCGAGCTCGATCAGCCCGGCGCGGTCGCGAATGATGATCTCGCCCCGGCGCGCCCGGATCAGCGCGCGACCTTCGAGCAGCTGGAGGGCGACGGTTACGCCTGGCCGCCTGACACCAAGCATGATGGCCAGGAATTCGTGCGTGATAACAAGGTGTTCGCCGCGAACCCGGTCGTCGCACATGAGCAGCCACCGCGCCAGCCGCTCCTCCAGCTTCAGCCGTGCATTGACGAGCGCGGTGCAGCCGGTCTGGGTCTGGAGCGTGTTGACGAAGCGCAGCAGGAACATGCGCAAGGTCGCGCTTGCCGTCAATGCTGCATTGAAAGGGCCGGCTTCGATGCGGATCGCTTCTCCTTCGAGCTGCACGAAGCAGGCATGCGCGGAGCGGTCGTCGCCCATCACCAGTGAAGTGCCTGTCATGCCTTCGAAGCCGATGAAGCCCACTTCGGCCTCCTGGCCGCTCGTCGTCCTGGCGACCACCGAGCCAATGCCCTGTTCGATGAAGTAGACGGCCTCGATCGGGACGTTGGGAGTCGCCAGCATCTTGCGCAAAGGCAAATCGCAGCGCTGCATATGCGGCTGGAGCAGCGCAAGGTCATCCGCGCTCATCCGCCTCAACAGCTCATTTCGGTATTGCTGGTTCTTGCCGAGGTCCGGCCTATCGGAATTAGTCATGGCGCAGCCCAATGCAGGGCAAGAGCCATCCGATCTCGCAACCTTCCGCGCCTGTAAAAACGTGCGGACGATCGCATACGGGCTCTGGACAAAAAAGGCTACGAATTCGGTGCACGACGCCCCCTAACGCCGCTCGCATACGAAAAGATCGACCCAAGCGTTAGTGTCGGAAACGTACCAAGCGCCGCTTGGTACGAAACCGACATATTGGCGGACAGCGCGGATCACGGGCAGGCCGATAAAAATCGTCGGCTAACGACGAAAGCGCCCGCTGCACCCGGTCCTGCGAACCCCCAGAAAGTCGGTCTACGACACAGTCTTCCGCGGGAGAATTGTACGATCCATACAGTGATCACGCCAATATTGACTCTCCCCGCAGCCAAATTAACTTTTTGACCCACAACGTCTGGCGGTGGGGTGCTGCCCGGAGCGGGATTCTTATGTCGAGCCTTAACAAGCGCCATTCCTGCTTTCATCCTAACGACCTGCAACTGTGCCAACGCGTCTTCGATCAGGTCTGCTTCGAGCGCAAACTTGACCGGATGTCGCTGGAGCCGGACGTGCAGGAGCTGGCAGCCACGGTGTTTGTTCTTTTCGAGAGTGGCTGCAGCATTGAAACCGAATTGCTCGACAGTTTCAGGCGAACACGCCAATAACCCGCGCCAGTGAACAGGGGTCACGTCCGCGACGCCCGGATTTGAAACCGAGCCTTACGACACCGCGATCTTTGCAAAGGCAGCGTGTTCGAAACAGCGTCGAGTACAAGCTCAGCTCACGTCGATAGCTTTGCTTGTCGCTTTTAGGATGCCGGGCTTGCGCTTTGCCGCCCCGGTCAAGGCCTGCGACGAAAGCCGCAGTTCTCTCAGCCGGGCCGTCTTTGCCTGACGCGCCTGGCGTTCGATGGCGATGATCGATTGCGCCTCGCGGGTTGCACGTTCAATCCGGTCCTTGTCCTGAGGCAGTCGGGTCAAGGAAGTTCTCCTCCTTCGGTGGCACTCAAAATGCGGGCCGAAAGGAAACGTTCCAGCGACAAGTCGCTTAGTAAGAAAAAAATATCATTGCGCGATCAAGGGCAACAGGCTCTGTCTCGATCTTCAATCCTCCGAACCTCCCAAAAGCCTGACATATTCAGCTTCCGGCTCGCCATATCCGCCACTGGCCAGCGCGATCAGTCCAGGACGGTCCAGTATGACGACCTCTCCTCGGCGCGACCGGATCAGAGCAAGACCTTCCAATTCTTGAAGGGCGATGGTCACGCCTGGCCGTCTTACGCCCAGCATCGTGGCGAGGAATTCGTGGGTGATGGAAAACTGCCCTCCCACCACGCGGTCATCGCACATCAGCAACCACCGAGCCAGGCGACCCGTCAACTTCAGCCGCGCGTTGACAAGCGCAGTACATCCGGTCTGGATCTGTAAGCAATTTGCGTACCGCAACAGGAACAGTCGCAACGTGGGACTGGTCGTTAAAGCCGCATTGAAGCTGCCTGCGTCGATGCGCATTGCTTCGCCTTCGAGTTGCACGAAGCAGGCTTGCGGTGTGCGGTCGTCGGCCATCACCAGCGAATGCCCAGCCATCCCCTCATAGCCGATGAACCCGATCTCGGCTTCGTAGCCTGTCGATGTGCGCGCGATAACCGACGCAATTCCACGCTCGATGAAATAAACGGCTTCAATGGGCACGTCGGGCGTCACGAGGGACATTCTCAGCGGCAGCACTACCCGGCGCAAACTTGGCTCAAGCAGCGCAAGGTCCTTGGCGGTCATCCTCCGCAACAGTTCATTTCGGAATCTTGAGGAGGTCTCGCTAGCCAGTGCCTGGCCGGTGACAGTCGTTTTTGGAAGTTCGTAGTTCAATGTACAGCTCCCGCAGGGGCGGGAGCGCGATCGACACTCTCAAGCGCCAGTGCCCGTTTAGTAGCTGGCGACAACACCACTGTACGCTTTCGACAATGGGTTAGCGAGTCATTAGAAACGCTGCAGGTATTCTCAGGAGGGGTGGGTACCGATCGCTAACGCGGCCGACCGGAAAGTGACTGAATCCCTTTCAATTCCTGTCGGCCGGCTTGGAGCGCATGCGCAAAACCGTCTCACGCTCGGCGCGCTTGGAGCGCAGCGGCGGCAGGCCGCGGTCGATCAGGTCCATGTCCTCCAGCACCATGTCGCCCATGCGCTTGAAGGCGATGTCGAGCGCGCCGGCGCGGTGGGCCGAGCGCAGGAAGCCGGGCAGGGCGCGCACCGGATGGTCCAGCGCCAGTGGCTCTTCTGGGAAGACGTCGCTGGCGGCGACGATATGACCGCTCCTCACCGCCGCTATCAGCGCCGGAAAATCCACCACGCCGGCGCGGCTGAGCAGGATGAAGGCGGCGCCCTTGCGCATGCTGGCAAAGGCCTCGGCGCCCAAAAAGCCCTGGTTCTCGCTAGTCACCGAGGCCACGACGAAGACGAAGTCGCTGGTCGACAGCACGTCGTCGAGCGAGGCCGGCTCGACGCCATTGTCGATCAGGATCGAGGGCGGCAGCCAGGGATCGAAGACTTTGGTGCGGGTGCGGAAGCCCGACAGCAGCCGGTTCAGCGCGCGGCCGAGATCGCCGAATCCAATGATGCCGACATCGGCGCCCGACAACAGCCGCGCCGTCAGGTTGCCGTCGCCACCCCAAAGTTCCCGACCCTGGCGGAAGGCGAGGTCGGCATCGACGATGTTGCGGGCGAGGTTGAGCGCCATGGCAAGGCCAAGCTCGGCCACCGGCTCGGCGAACACCAGGCCGGTGGTGACAACATGGATACCGCGTTGGAACAGCGTCTCGTAGGGCATGTTGTTGATCAAATTGGTCTCGACATTGAAGACGCAGCGCAGCGCCTTCATCTGTTCCAGCGTCTGCGGCGAGATCGGCGGCTGGCCGATGATGTAGCGGGCCTCGCCGAGCACATCGGCTGGCAGCTTCGCGACGCCTTCGGCCGTCGTCTCGACGATGCGGCAGCGCGTCTTCAAGCGCGCGAGTTGCGGCTGCGTGAAGATGAGTTCGAGCGTGCGCGGTTCCGGCGCGCTGATGACCAGCGGCAAGGTATTGTTTGACATGACGATTCCTCCCGGCGATGATCTGGATCGCGCTCTCTCGGGGGACTGTTACCTTGGATAACGATTTACAACCACAAAAAATCGATTTACTCATTCGCAGCGGGCGAGAAATGCGTTTGCCCCGCCTCGGGAAAACAACCAATGGCGCGTAGGCAGGCCCAGCAGCGGCGTCCGTCGATCCACGACGTGGCAAGCCGCGCCGGCGTGTCGGCCGCCACCGTCTCCAAGGTCATGGCCGGCGTCACCACGGTGAAGCCGGAGAATGCGCAGCGCGTCATCGATGCCGTCGAGCTGTTGGGCTACCGCATCGATCCGCTTGCCTCCGACCTGCGCCGGGCCAAGCGCCGCATCATCGGCGCTATCATGCCTGAGTTCGAAAGCGAGTTCTTCGGCCAGATGGTCACGCAGCTCGAGAGCTTCGCCGAGCAGCGCGGCTATACGCTGGTGGCGGCATCGAGCCGCGAATCCGAGGCACGCGAAACCGAGATCCTGGCCCGCATGCACGACTGGCGGGTGGCAGGCGTGGTGCTGGCGCCGGTGCGCAACGAACATGGTCCGGCTGCCGCATTCATGAAGGCCAACGGCATGACCGGCGTGCTGATCGACCGCGTGCTGTCCGACGACGCCTTTGACACCGTGTCGGCCGACAGTGCGTCCGCTAGCGCTGAGGTCGCGCGCGAGCTGATCGGCAAGGACCATCGCCACATCCTGGTCGTCGGTCTGAGCGAACAGGCGGCGACGGGGCGCGCCCGCCTCGAGGGCTTTCGCGCCGCTGCACGGGCACTGGCGCCGGATGTTCGCATCGACGTCGTGCTTGCCGAAGCCGATGTCGAAACGCTGCGGGCGCAATTGCGCGACTATTTTGCAAAAGGCGAACGGCCGACGGCGGTCTATTCGCTGTTCCTCAAGGGCACGCTGGTGGCGCTGTCCGAATTTCGCCGCCGCGGCTGGCACTGCCCCGACGACATTTCGCTGATCGGCTTCGACGACGCCGAATGGATGCAGGTGACATGGCCGGCCATCGCCGCCGTGGTCCAGCCGGTGCGCCAGATCGCCGGCCATGCCATGGAGGCGCTGTTTGCCAGGATCGCGGGCGGGGAGGAGCCGCCGATCGCGCGGCTCGAACCTTGCAAGGTCTTGATGCGGGAATCCGTTGGCTCGCCAAGCTTGTCACAGCCAAAACCGATCTGAGCGAGGCCCCGCGATCGGGTTTCGATGTCGGGAACGGACTTCAGTCTTGTTCGTTGAAGTGGCAATTCGAGTCAGCAGAACGAAGGAGAGAGTCATGGCCAGCGAAGCCGACCGCGATCCACTGCATCATACCCAGAAGATGCAGGCACGCCTGCAGGACACCATAGATCATCTTCGCGAGGACATCGGCAAGGTCGACGAGCCCAAATTCAAGGCGATGTTCGAAACCGCGGCAGAAGTCCTCGGCGGCCTGAAAAAGGCCTTCAGTGATTACGAACAAAAGAATGAGGCCGCCTGGCGCTGACTCCTGCTGGATGGTGTCGAGTTATTGCATAATGGTGGGACGCGCGTCACGCGGGGCTCTCCGGGAACGCAATCGAGCTGTTTCAGCCTGGCGCTCACTGCTGCTCTAGATGTTGTCGAGCGGGGGGCAGGACGTCCAATCTAGGCTCCTCCGGAATAGCCTCAAGTGCCCGCTTCGGCGAAAAATGTCTGATCTTGCGGCCAACTATCATCAGTCGGCGGGCAGTGTTGTTGCGCAGCCGGCGGATACGCCATCCCAATCCGGTCTCGGTGGAGATTGCCTTGGCGTAGAGGCTGGAGCGCATGGCGGTCGCGTCGGCGGCGATCTTGATCGGGTCGTCGTAGAACGTACAGATCTTGTCGACGCCCATGCCGGGCGTTTCCAGCCAAGCGGGGATGTGGGTCGACAGGCGATCGACATCGGTAGCCACCCGGCGGATGCCGTCACCTTGCGCTGGGCATGTGGTGGAGAACGCGTCGCCTATGAAGACGACGCCACTCCGGCGGTGGCCACTGGTGGTCGTCAGGCTGACCTGTCTCAATTCGACCGGGCTGGCGGCGGCGAAGTTGCCGCATTGCGCAGCGATCTCCGGCATCAATTGCAGAAGCATTTGTTGCGGGTCTGCGCGAAACGCCTGCGTCCACGCCTCGGCAACGGTCCGGTAGACAAACATGTTTGCCCGCATCCGGTTGCCGATCCGGAAGACGGAAAGATAGGCAATGCGATGCCCAAAGCGCCTGGGATAGAAGGTGAGGGAACGAGAACCGAATTCCTGCGGAGAGATCGCCAGATCGAATCCGATCGACAGCGAATGCGCCTTCGAATTCTCAACGCGCTCCACCCCGATGGCGCGGCGCAGCGCTTCGCTGTAGCCGGTTGCAACAACCAGCAGCTTGGCGTCGATGACGGTGCCGTTGGTGAGCACAAGGCGCTGCCGGTCCGGCCCAGTCGAGACCTCGGCGACCTTGCCCACAGTGAGCGGCACTTCCGGCGGCAGGGCCTCGCGCAGGCCGTTTACCAGCGGGCCGTAGGAGAATCCGAATTCCGAGTCCTGCTTGCGCTTGAAGAACTGTCCGAAGCGGAAGACATGGATGTCGGTCGTCGGAGTGACAAGGGGCCTGATGACGGGACCGAGGCCGATCTTGTCGAATAATTGCATCTGCTCCAAGCGGGTTTTCTCGGCCCGGAACTCGTCGTGATGGACGCGGTGCGGATCGATCAACGCCACCTTGCGCCCGGCCTTGGCCAGCACGGTTGCCAAAGTGGTTCCGGCCAGCCCGGCGCCAACGATCGCCACTTCGACTTCGGTTTGGCCAGCCTCTGCGGTACTCATTTCGCTGCCCTTTCCGGTAGCAACTTCAAGATTACAATGCGTTAGAAAGATATCTTCCGGACCCGAATCAACCTCAAGCAACCGAAGCGCGTGTCTGGTAGTAACCAATGTTTAGGTTAATCGCGGACCCGTCGTTTCCAGCGCGGTGCGATCGCCGAACCATCGATGAATTCAAACCCGCCCGCCTCGTTGAGTGTGTGAAGTTTGCGCCCACTCCATAGCGCACCTGGATTTAAGATGGTTTCAACGACCTGCTCCATGCCGATCAAATCAAGGTGAGAAACGCGTGCGATGCCGAGAGCCGCGCCATAGCTCCTGCGGCAGTCCTGAACCGGGCGCAACAGGTCGTTGCCGCGCTTGACCATGCGGCCGGCCGGCCGCGCCGAGGCGATGTCGATCAGCACGGGATTGTTCGGATGCGGCGTCCAGGGACCGCGAAAATCCGGCGCCGACCATAGATGCAGCGCATCGGAGAAGGCGCCCCCGCCGTCCCTGACCGTGGCGAACATCCACCAGGCGCCGCCATGCTCGACCAGGGTGGCGTCACTGGCGACGACACCCGATAGAAGCGTCGCCTCCTTGACCCATCCGCCGGGAAAGGCGGTGGCCCGGTAAAGATCGACCGTGCCGTTGGCGCAGCTTTCCGGGACCATCCAGACCTCGCCGTCACGTTCGAAGACGAAGGGGTAGGAGAGGTGATAGGGCAGGTCGAGCACCGGTTCAGGGTGCCCGATCGGGCCGGCCGGACCGAAGGGCACGGCGGAGATGATGGCCCGGCCCAGCCGGTGGATATAGTCCTCGACGAACAGGGTCAGCTTGCCTTGGTAGAGGATCGGGAACGGGTCGGCATAGAAGCGGCTGCCGTCGTCCGGCAGCTCTCGCCAGCCCGATGCCGGATGCGCGCGCAGGTCGAACAGATCGCGGCCGTTGGTTTGCCGCCAGCCGACCTTCCAGTGCGGCGCGTTGTAGCAAAGGTGGTAGATCTTCTGGACGATGCGCCGCGCCAGCGCCTTGCCGGCTCGTACACCAAGCTTGCCGGGCGAGGGCATTGGCGGGGCATTGGGTTGCGCTGGCTCCGGCAGATCAGGCACGGATTTTGCCGTGCCTGTCATTGCAGCGACGATCAGGCTGGCGGTGCGCGCCAGCATGTCCTGGAAGGAAGCGAGCGCGATGCCGCCATATTCGGTTCCCAGGCGCCCGGCGGCAATTGCAACGCCGTTCTCCTCGATACGGGCAAGCGGCGTGCGGCCGGCGAGGATCAAGGCCAGCAAGGCCGCTTCGCCGCTGGCGCGATCATAGGTGATACGCCAGACCCGCACGCCATCCAACTCGACATCGCCGCAGAGGTCGACAACCAGATCGGGCGAAGCGGGCGCCTGCGTCCGGTAGGGAGCGAGTGCCGAAAACGGCACACGCTTCGCCAGCCCATCATGGGACAGCCCGTGTATCGCCGTTTCGAGTTGAAACAGCGCCGCGGCGCTGCGCGGGATGCCGCCGCCCGCGGGTTTGGCGTCGACCGACAGCTCGACATCGTCAAGTGCTGCGAGGCGTTCCAGCAGTGCGATGTGAAAGGCGCGGACGCAGTCGCCGTCCAGGCGCAGGCTTACCTGCATGTTGGCGGCCCGACAAGGTTGCCAATCGGGTCAAACTGTAGCCCCATCCAGTACATCTCCGCTCGCTGCGTAGCCAACACCCAGGTATGTATATTTTTAAGCAAACCGCGTGCCAAAATTCACATGACCTCTCAACATAATTAACAATCTTTTAACAGTTGGAGGAATAGCTAGCTTAGTGCCGCAATCTGAGCTTGCGGACTGATAGAGTATTGTCGGAGGCAGCCATGCAATCATCCCTGCCCATGGTTCCTCAGCAAAGCTCTCCGGATGCGGGACGGTCCGCGGGATCTTATGCGGCTTCGACTGTCGAACTCGGCGATCTGAAGCGCATCCTGGTGCGCCGCCGGTTCTGGATTTTCGGCACCGTCGCGCTGCTGACGCTGATAGCTCTGCTCTACGGCCTTCTCACGCCAGCGCTTTATAGTTCGGCGGCAGAAATCCTCATCGATCCGCAGGACCTGCAGGTCGTCACCAACGACGTCAATCCGAGCCGCATCTCACCCGACGGAGGCATCACGCAGGTCGAGAGCCAGGTCAGCGTGGTCCAGTCGACAGGCGTGCTGATGCGGGCGATCGCGGCGACAAACCTGACGCAGGATCCCGAATTCAACGGGCAGGGCTTGCTGTCGGGCCTGCTCGGTTCGGGATCGGCCGAAGGCGACAGGTCGGCGCAGACGCTCGACGCGCTACGCCGACGCCTGGCGGTGAAGCGGGCCGACAAGGTGCTGGTCCTCGACGTCATCGTCACCGCCAAGAGCGCCGACAAGGCCGCCCTTCTGGCCAATGCCATCGCCCAGGCCTATCTGGTCGACAAGGCCAGCGCGCGAGCGCAAATGGCCAAGGACGCTTCCGTGTCCATCACCGCGCGGCTGGACGAGCAGCGCAAACGCGTCCAGCAAGCCGAAAACGCCGTCGAGGCCTACAAGTCGGCCAACAATATGGTGATGGCGGCAGGCAATCTGGTCAGCGACCAGGAGCTCACCGAGATCAACACACAGCTTTCGGCGGCGCAGAGCCGCACGGCGGCGCTGAAGGCGCAGGTCGACCAGATGCGCCGCAAGAGCGGTACGGCGGACGCAACCTCGGAAGCGATGCGCTCGGCGGTGATCTCGAGCCTGCGAGCGCAAGAGGCGACGCTGGTCGATCAGGTCTCGCAGCTCGGCACCGAACTGGGGCCGCGTCATCCCTCGCTGATCGCAGCCCAGCAGCAGCTGCGCGACACGCGCCAGCTCATTGCGCGCGAACTCGGCCGCATCGCCACCGCCACAGAGACCGACTACGAACGGGCGCTGGCCAACCAGCAGGCGCTGGAAGCCAAGGTCGCCGGTATGAAGAGCAAGTCGCTCGACACCGATCAGGCCTCCGTGCGGCTGCGCGAGCTGCAGCGCGATCTCGAGGCGGTGCGGTCCGTCTATGCGAACTATCTCCAGCGCGCGCAGGAGACACGCGAGCAGATCAATGTCGACAGCACAAATGCGCGTATCATCTCCAACGCCATCCCGGCCCTGAAGAAGAGCTGGCCGCCTTTCTCGCTGCTGTTGTTCGGCGCGATCTTCGGCGGCCTGGGGCTCGGCACCGGTCTGGCGCTGATCGCCGAATATGCCTCTCCGACGGTGCTTTCCAGCGCCCAGATGCAGTCGGCCATCGAGGCGCCGGTGCTGGGCGTGGTGCCGGCAAAGTCAGGCCGTCGCAGGTGGCCGTTCGGCGGGAGTGCGGCCGTCTCCAGCCAGAAGACCGATGCCGTCGTCGGCCTCGCGCTGAGACGCATGTTCAGTTCGGGCCAGCGGCCGCCGGACTGGCCGCTGGTACCATCCATCCTGGTGACATCGTCGCCGGGCGAAGGCGCCCAGCGCAGCCGGGTGGCGCGATTGCTGGCCAATGTCGCGGCATCCAGGGGCAGCCGCGTGCTGTTCATCGATGCCAATGGCAGCGGCGGCCAGAAGGATCCGCAGCCGGGAGTCCTCGACGTTCTGCGCGGCGAGTATGCGTTCGAGGCCGTCAGTCACTACGCGGCCGGCAGCAACGTTGCGGTGCTCGGCAGGGGCCGTTCAAAGGCGGCCTTCCAGGAAGCGCATGGCATCTACTACGCGCAGCAAATGCTGGCCCACGCCAGCCGCAGCTTTGAGCTCGTCGTCATCGACGGCGGCGCGCTGGCCGACAATCTCAATGCCTCGCCGCTGGTTGCCATGGTCGACGAGATCGTGCTCGTCGCCACTCTGAACGCCACGCCGATGCGCGACGTTACCGCGACGTCGCAGGCCGTTTCCGTCATGGGCCGGTTGCCAACGGCCGCCTTGCTGGTCGACGAGGCGGCCTGACATGGCCATCCCTTGGACCACCCCTTGGGCCACCAGTTGGAGCGGAAGCGCTTCGAACCATGGTGCCGCCGCGCGACGCGCCGGCACATCGGTCGATGCGCTGACGCGCTTCGGGCTGATCGCAGCGGTGGCGATTCTGTTCGGCGTCTCGGGCGGCATGCTGTGGCTGGTGGGCTACAATTACGACGGCTTGTTCGGCAACCCGGCGACCAAGATCCACCCGTCCACCTATCTCATCGTGCTCTTGCTTGCCTGGCGCTCCTGCGCATCAGGCAATCCGGTCGGCTATGTGGTCCATGTCGCCGACAGGCGGCCGGCCAGCGCGCTGATGGCCGCCATCTCGATCGTGCTGCTGTTCGTCGTCATCGCCAGGCAGCGTCCCGGCATGGCCGGCATGATCGATACGTTCGTGGCCGCGGCACTTGTGGTGCTGATGCTCAGCGAGGACGACGAACGAACATTCGCCGGGCTGCAGACCGTCATTCACGTGGTCATGACGGCGAATGCGTTGCTTGCCCTTTTCGAGTTCGCGACCAAGACGCTGCTTTTCCCCTATCGCCTCGACGGCGTGGCGTTTACCACCGATCTGCGCTCGAGCGCGCTGCAGGGTCATCCGCTTGCCAATGCCATGGTGACAGCGATCTACGTGCTTGCGCTGCTCTCCGGTGCCAGGTCCCTGTCTATGCCTGTGCGGATAGGGTTGATCGGCCTGCAATGCGCGGCACTCGTCGCCTTCGGCGGCCGCACGGCTATGGTGACGACGATCGTGCTCGGCGGCTTCTATCTGCTTTTTCAAGGCATCACCAAATTGCGCCGGGGCCGTGTCAACCTGCTGGGTGCAGCACTGGGCTTCATGCTTGCCGCGCTGTTGCCGGTCGTCATCGTCGTGGCGGCATATTATGGCTTTTTCGACGCGCTGCTGGAGCGCTTCGTGTCGGACAGCGGCAGCGCCAATGCCCGCGTCGAGATGTTCGAGCTCTTCAAGTATCTGGAATGGCGCGATCTGATCGTTGGGCCGGATGTCGACCTGGTCGACAGCCTGCGCCGCATCAACGGTCTCGAACAGGGCATCGAGAACCCGATCATCCGCACGATCGTCTACCATGGCGCCTTCTTCACCCTTTTGCTGACGTTTGGCTTCGTGCTGTTCTTGTTCGAGGTGGCGCGGCGCTGCCATCCCGGCATCTGGCTGCCGATGCTGGGCTGGATCATCCTGATCAACACCTCGGAAAGCGTCGCCTCGAAGACGACGCTGCTGACCAAGTTCGTGGTGCTGGCTCTGGTGCTCTACCGGCCGGCGCGGGCGGTGTCGAGACCGGTCAGTCCGCCGGCATGGCCAGGCCAAGTGCCGCGATGATATCAGGGTCCAACGCCCGCGTGGTGTCGTCCATCATCCCCATGCCGTCGAAGAGATCCCAGAACGCCCAGCCAAAACCGAACGCCTCGGCGCTCTGCCTGACGTCGGCGATGTAGCGTGCCCGGTCCGGATTGGGTGCGGCGACATAGCGGGCGTCGGTGCGCAGCGCGCCGAACTCGCCCATGACGATGCGTTCCGGCGCTAGACCGTGGCCGTCGGCCCAGGCGCGAATCTCGCCAAGATATTTGTCGACGAACCAGCGGTCGGGACGTGCGGCGAAATAGACTTTCAGTACGCGCTCGGTTTCGGCATAAGCAGCCTGCTTGGCGTCTTCAGGGGTTTCGGTGTCCTGCGCCATGCGCGCCCTGACCGACGCCAGCGTCTGTTCCAACGAGCCGGCGGATGCCGGCCATGGCACATTGTTGAGCGACCGGTAGACGGGCTCGCGCATCCACGGCGCGCCTTGATGGCTGAACAGATAGGGCTCGTAGAAGTGGAAGGTGAACAGGATCGGCTCGAACCGTGACAGCGGCGCCGGATCGAGAGCGGTCAGTCCGCTCACCATCGAGCCGCAACCGCCGGTGACGACCAGCGGCAGGGTCGCTGCCGAAGACCTTGCCGCGGTCAGAAGAGCGAGTTGGATCTGCGACCAGACGTTCGACGCGCAGGCCTGCGTCGGCTCGTTGACCGGCTCGAGCGCTATCCTGCCGGGTTGGAGCCGCTCGAGCCTGCCAGCAAGCTCGCTCACCAGCCCGCGATAGAGATCGAAGGCGGGTGCCGCGGTGCTGGAGATCATGCGGTCGGGGTTCCAGTAATGGGTGGCGCCATTGGCCTGGACGTTGACGATGATGCCGAGATCGGCATCGAGCGTGGCGGTGACGGCCGCGTCGAGCATGTCCAGCAACTGACCGCGCGTGGCGGTGTCGGCGGCCAGGAAGGGACCGGGATCGACCGGCAAACGGATGAAATCGAGCCCGGTCCTGCGCAGCCGACCAAGGTCGTCTGGGGTCGGCACCGGCCGCTGCGACTGGAAGGGCGGCCAGTCATAGTCGGTCCGCGGTGCGGGAAATTCGCGCGTCAGGGAGAACCACGGCCAGGCGTTGACGCCGCGCCGGAACTGCGGCGCGTCGGCGGCGCGAGCGGTAGGTAGGATCGGGAGCGAGCCAAGGGCGGCCGCCGTGGACAGCGCCGTCCGCAGCACCCGCCGGCGCGACCAGCCTGTCATGCGGTGCCGGCTGATGCGCGATTGGTCGCGATGGCGTCTGGGGCCGTGACACCGAGAAGCCGATAGGCTTCATTTTCATAAGCAGTCAGGACATCGTCCCAGCGGAAGGCTTCGCGGGCGCGCGCCCTCGCTGCATTGCCGCAGTTGCGGACCAGATCGTCATCGTCCAGCGCCTGCTGCATCCGTTCGGCGCAACTGTCCTTGTCGGTGAAGTAGATTGCCGCGGCACCCGCGGTCCACCTGTTATACGGATTGTCGTGCGCGATCACCATGTTGCCTGCAGCCAGCGCCTCGACCAGCGACGGGTTGGTGCCGCCTACCGTGTGGCCGTGCAGATAGGCGCGTGCGTGGTACCTCAGCGCCTTGACGGTCGCTTGGTCGTAAATGGCGCCCGGCAGAACCACCGAGCCGTTCGCCGCCTTGCGGATGGCGACATGATAGGGGATGTCGTCGGACAGCGTTCCCAGCACTACCAGCTTCATGTCGCGCTTGGCGGAGCAAAAAGCTTCGACGATCGGCAGTATGTTGTTGTCTGGCTCGATGCGCGCGATCGAGACCAGATAGCGTCCGGGCTCCAGTCCGAGCGCCCGGACCGGCGCCTCCGGTGCCGATGTTACCGGATCGGCGCCATAGGCGATGGTGGCGATGGCACTGCGTGGCCGGCGCGTCGCCAAGTGATCGGCGATGGCGGGATGATCGGCCACCAGCCGATGCGAGGCCCAAGCGCCGATCCACTCGTTGAGCCAGAACCAGGCGCGTGCCGCCATGCCCCATTTGGGGCGCCGCCACTCGATGCCGTCCATATTGGTGAAGATCTTGCGCCGCTTCAGCCTGAGCCAGGTCAGGAACATTGCGCCATTGTAGCCGAGTACGAGGCAGACGCCCTGCCGCCCGGCGGCGTCGCGGACGCATTGCCAGTCGAATTCCAAGGTCGCACGCGGCCCTTTGGAGGCAACCTGGATGTGGATGAGTTCGATGCCGCGCCAGGTTTCGCTGCGCACCCGCTGGTCGATCCGCTCGACCTCGTCCTGGCAATAGACGGCGACCTTCCAGCCTCGCGCGACAAGAAACAGTGCCAGTCTTTCGGCAAAGGTTTCAAAGCCGCCATGGGCCGCGGGTATGCCGCGGGTCCCCAGGATCAGAATAGCAGGCGTCTCTGGTTTCATGGCCGGCGGCACTTTCAGGTCGTCTTCTATACACTGGTAATTGCTGAATTTTTAGGAAACAGACGGCAACTGTCCCTGTTTCAGCATTCTTGGGGAACGATCATCGCGCGGGGTTGTAAAAAAAACGTGTTGAACCCGGTGGTCGTTTCATTCTCGGTCAACCCTTCTGTGCGTAACTGTATCGAAACGAAGCAGTGCAAGGGTCGTGCAGCCGGTAGTCGGCCTACTCAGCCCGGCATGATTCTTGCGGCAATGCCTCTGCACATTATCGCCAGCGCGATGGTTGTAGCACCTGGCGGGAAACAAAGATGCGGATTGCCTGCGTTCATCAGGGCTATGAACTCTATGGTTCGGACCGTAGCTTCGCGGAGAGCGTTGCTGCGTTGCGCGCGGCGTTTCCGTCGGCCGACATCGAGGTGGTTCTGCCGCGCGGTGGACCGATCCTGCAGATTTTGGAAGCCCATGCCAGCCGGATCGTCTTCGAACCGCTCTGGGTGTTGAGGCGTCAGGCGATAGCGCGCCTTGCGACGGTAGAGATGGCGCGATTGCCGGTTGCCGTGTTCAGGGCGTGGCGGCGTCTCAGGGATTGCGACCTGGTTTACGTCAACACCTCGATCGTAGCCGACTATGCGTTGGCCGCGCGCCTTCTTCCCCGCAAGGCCGTCCTGCATATCCATGAAATCCCCGAAGGCGCAATGCGCAGGATACTCGTCGGCCTGATGCACTGGAGCCATGCGGATCTGATCTTCAATTCGCGCGCAACGCGCGCCGCGTTCGGCGAACCCAAGGCCGCGCGAACGCATGTCATCTACAACGGTGTTGCCGGGCCGGCGGCGGTCGAACCGACGACCTATGACGGCAAGCGCCCGTTGCGCGTGCTGCTGCTCGGCCGCATCAACAGGATCAAGGGGCAGGAGGTGCTGCTGGAGGCGATTGCCTCGATGCCGCCGGCGCTGCAGGCGAGGATCGAAGTGCGGCTGGTCGGCGGAGCCTTCGAAAGTACCAAGCGCGAGCGCGCGTTGGCCGAACTGGTCGAGACCATGGGTCTCACCGGGCGCGTCGGCGTCTTGCCTTTCGTGCCTGACCCTTCGGAGCACTACCGCTGGGCCGATATCGTCACCGTGCCGTCGCGGCGTCCGGAATCGCTGGGGCGCGTCGCCATCGAGGCGATGGCCTATGGCCGCCCGCCACTGGTATCGGCGATCGGCGGGCTGGTGGAAGTGGTCAGCGACGGCGAGACCGGCTGGCATGTTCCGCCCGGCGATGCAGGAGCTCTTGCCGTGAAATTGCAGGAGATCATCCTGCGGCCGCAGGCCTGGCGTAGGTTTGTCGCCGCCGGCCGCAAGCGCTACGAGACGATCTTCAGTGAGCCGGTCGCCGCGGCCGCGATCGCCGCGATCGCCGCCGACAAGCTGAGAACGACCATGGCGAGGCCGGACCGGGCGCGGGCAGTCCGCGAAGCGGAGACAAGGCCGTGACGGTTGCGTTCCCGAGCCATCTGGTTCGACGGCTCGTGCTGATGATCGGCGGCGAGGCGATGCAGAGCGGCTTTCATTTTGCCCTCAACATCGCGCTCTTGCACTTGCTGTCGGCGCAGGGCTACGGCCTCTTCGCCATTGCCATGGTGATGGGCGGCGTCGGCTTGTCCTACATCAGGTCGCTCACCGCCGTTCCCGCCAGCATCTGGATGAGCAAAAGCACCAACAGCGCCGGCGTCGACGCCCATGACGTGGCCTTCGGAACGGCGGCGCTGATCGTGGCGTTGCTGATGGCCGTAGGCACGGCAATCTTGATGCATCTGCTTGGCGATCCAAGCGGAATTGCCGCAGGCTGCTTCGTCGGCGCGTGGTCGCTGCGCAGCCATATGCGCACGGCATTCTTCGCGCGTCGCCAGCAGGTGGTCGTTTCCATCAGCGATGCGGCTTTTACTATGGTCGGCACCTTCCTGACCGGGCTGACGACCTGGCTGGCTCAAGAGCCGCTGCAGATGGTGTTCTATGCACTTGCCGTGGCAAATGTGTTCGGCATTTTCGTCCTGGTTCGGCTGGCTCGGCGCACACTTCGCGTCAGCTTCCGTATGCCGACGCGACGACGTTATATCAGGCTCTGGCACCAGCTGCGCTGGTCGGCATTCAGCGCGACCACAACCAACATCCAGGGTCAATGTCTGGCGCTGCTGTTCGCGGGCATTGCCGGGCCTGCCGCCTATGCACCGCTGGCGGCGGTCCTGGTGCTGTTTGCGCCGCTGCGCATCATCAGTCTTGCTTTCGTAAACATGACGCAGCCAGAACTGGCGAGGCTGATGCGGAACCACGAAACAGGCCGTGTTTGGGCGCAGGCAAAGATGTGGGCGATCGTCATGGGGCTCGGCGGCCTGGTTTATGGGTGCGCGATCATGTTCGTCCTGCCGACAATAAAATCCCAGGCCCTCCAGGATGCCTCGGTCGGCTTCATCGGGTTTTTCGTGATCGCGAATTTTGTCCCGATCATGCTCTACATCATGCCCCGCATCGTGCTTGAAATACTCGGCGATTTCCGGATCGTTGCGTTCACCACGATGGGCGGTGCGGTCGTCGGGCTAGTACTGATCGCGATCCTGCTGGCGATTGCGTCTCCGCCATGGGCGTTGGTGGGTTCAGCCGTCTCCGAGACCTTCGTGCTCGCGGCATCATGGTATTTTGCGCATCACCGCATATGGAATCTCGAGCATCCAGATGAGGCGCGTTACAGCCGATTGGGTTCGTGGCGGCGGGCAGTCCCGTTCGCAACGGCAAAGCGATAGGAGAAGATATGGCAGGCCAGGCAGCGCAAAGTGCTGCGGCGACCGGCTTGTCCGAAGGGCAGGCTTCCAGTCCCGTAGCCGTCGCCAACGATGCCTTCACGGCGCGATTGCACACCAGCCTGGAAGCGGTCAGGCCGCTCTGGCTGCGCTACCAGGCAGATGGTGTTTGCACCGCCCATCAGCATTACGCGTGGGTCGAGGAGGTCGCCAAGCGGCTGATGCCCGCAGGCGCCGAACTGCTGGTCGTCGAGGTGGCTGACGCCGGAACCGGCGACCTTAAAATGCTCATGCCGCTGATGCGGAGTTCGAGGTTCGGACATCGGGTGATAGAATGGCTGAGCTGTGATGTCTGCGATTATTCAGCGCCGCTTTTGGCGGACGCGAGCCCGTGGACCACCCGGGGTGCCGAGGCGGCATGGGCGGCGGTGCGGTCCGTCCTGCCGCCCGCGGATCGGATCCATATCAGGGGAATTCCGCGCCAGTTGTACGGCGTGGCCAATCCGTTGGCGATGCTGGCGGCCTCTCGCGATTCCAACCAGATCACATCCGGCCTCGTCCTGGACGGCGATCCGGAAACCCTGATCAAGCGCAATGGCAGGCCGTCCTTTGTCAAAACCTTCAACAAGGATTGGCGCCGGCTTGAGCGGCACGGCCAGACGGATCTGGTCGAGGCCGACACGCCGGCCCTGGTGTCGACTATCTTCGAGACGCTTGTCGAGATGCGGCTCAAGCGCTTTCGCCGATTGGGGCGTTTCGACCTGCTGGCCCAGCCGGCGGTTGTCGATTTCTATCGTGATGCCGCCCTTCAGGGCCTGTCAGACGGATCGGTGCGGGTCTTCGGATTGCGTACCGGTGAGGATTGGGTCGCCGCGCAGTACACGCTGGTCCGACAAGGCACCTTGCACACGCTCGTGATCGGGATAGACCAGGACCTGGTGGGCAACGTCTCGGCCGGCATTTTGATCATGGGTCGGTTGATGGTATGGGCGCGCCAGAAGGGCTTCGACTATTTCGACCTTTCGGTTGGTGGGCAGTCCTACAAGGATCAGTTCGGCGCCGAGGGTTCCGTTCTGGCCGAGATCGACGAAACGCCGACGCTGCTCGGCAAGAGCGTGGCGGCCGTCGCTTCGCTTCGCGGACGGGCCGAGCGCACGGTGCGATCCAATCCGCGGCTGTTCACGACCGTTCAAAGCCTGGTGCGCAGCCTGCGCCGATTGAAGTCCTGAGGGCGGCTGCCCTGCAACCTCTTTGTTTGACGCACTCCGGACCGACCGTCTTACACTTCACATCGCCTCTGAATCGAAAAGCAGCATCATCGCATCGTCGTCTTTAGGTGCGTATATGCGCCGGTCAACGGCGCAGGCCTTGCCGATCTCGCTGGCAAAGGCGATGCGAATGGCCTCCAGACTGTCGAAATAGAGGGTCGCCACGATGTAGGGCACCTCGCCCGGCGATAGGTTCACGATCGGCTGCTTGCTGACTTCGTAGCGCCGCAGGCCGGGAAGCTGCTTTGCGAGCGGCAGGTGGATATCGAAATAGTGACGGTCGAAGGCCGCCGGATAGGCGGGGGTTTTGTAGATGACAAGCATCTTGGCCATGCTGGGACTCCTTGTTATCTGGCGTGATCAACGCCGCGATGTCCGTCGGCGCCGCACCAATGTCGTTCACTGGGAGCGGATTTCGACAGCGGCGGAGTTTTTCGCAGGACCAATAGCTTTGCGACGGCGCCATGATCGTTCGCCATTTATGGCGGCCGGTGCAAGCATGGCTCCGGCATCGTCGCGCCGGGTGGGCAAGCGCCGCTTGCCAAGGGGAAAACCCATGGCCGCATTTCGCAGTTGATCCAGGTCAAAGCGGGTCGGGGTCGATGCGCTTATCTGATCTCCTGTCTTGGGAAGGACGCAAGGCGGGTGGGCGGTCCCTGTCGGCAGCTGAAGACAGCTCCAATAAGGGGCCGCCCATAACCCATGGCGAAAGTTTGCCGCATTGCCATTCGTACGCAGTGCAAACGCCCGAAATTGACAGGACTGCGCGTCTCCGTCATCCTTGAGGCCAGTCGCCAGGCTGCGGAAGCGGCCGCGTTAAGTGTCAGGGCGACCGAGGGCAGCGTCATGTTCAGTCCCGTCATCGGCCAGAACTCGAAGCGCGCAGCAGTTCGCAAGGCGCTCGATCGCCACAAGGTCTACATCACCGCGCAGAGCTTCTCCGCCGGCACCTACCAGGCCCGCGTTCTGGTCGACGGCGAGGCTTATTGGGTCGATGAATTCCGGTTGAGCCAGCTGCAGCAGGGGCTGTCACCGGCGGAACTGGAACTTGTACCGGCCACCGACGATTGAGAGCGTGACTTCCATCCGTTCGCACCGAGCCGGGAAATCCGAAATGCTGGTGGGACAGCACCCCCCTCTGTCCTGCCGGACATCTCCCCCGCAAGGGGGGAGATCGGCAGCTTTGCCGTCCCCCAAGCTCACAACCTACCGCGCCAAACGCGAATTCTCGAAGACGCCGGAACCGGCCGGTGGGCTCATTGCCAGCGAAGGCAACCGCTTCGTCGTCCACAAGCATCACGCCACCGCAGATCACTACGATCTGCGCCTGCAGGTCGGCGATGTGCTGAAGAGCTGGGCGGTGCCGCGCGGGCCTTCGCTCAATCCGGCCGACAAGCGCCTGGCGGTCGAGACCGAGGATCATCCGCTCGAATATATCGACTTCGAGGGTGTCATCCCCGAGGGTGAGTACGGCGGCGGGCCGATGATCGTCTGGGACACCGGCACCTGGGCGCCGATGGACGACGTCGAAAAGGGTTTCAAGACCGGTGCCTTCAAGTTCCGGCTGGCCGGCGAGAAGCTCAATGGCGGCTGGATGCTAACCAGGCTGAAGCCGAAACCCGGTGAGGACCCGAGCAAGAAAAACTGGCTGTTGTTCAAGGAGCGTGATCTCGCTTCCGACACCGCGCTCGACATTCTCACAGCGCGGCCCGAAAGCGTCAAATCCGGGAAACGCATCGAGGAGCTCGTGGCGCCAGCGAAACCGGCCGCCAAACCCGCACCCAAGCAGGGTTCGCTGAAGCCTGGCATGCTGCCGGGCGCGTTCAAGGCCCCGGCACTTAGCCGCATCGAACCGCAATTGGCGACGCAGGTGCCAAAACCACCGGATGGCGAGAGCACCAAAGAGGCCTGGCTGCATGAGATCAAATTCGACGGCTACCGCACCATGGCGCATGTCACTGAGGGTGCGGTCAGGCTGATCACCCGTGGCGGCATCGACTGGACGAAACGCTATGGCGACTTGGCCAGCGCCTTCGCCAGGCTGCCATGCCGCGACGCCATCATCGACGGCGAGATCGTCGTGCTCGACGCCAAGGGCATCAGCCGCTTCGCGCTGCTGCAGGACGCGCTGGCCGAGGGCGCCGGCAGCAAGCTGCACTTCTACGCCTTCGACCTTCTCCATCTCGACGGCTGGGACCTTACCAAGGCGCCACTGGTCCGGCGCAAAGCGCTGTTGGCGCAATTGCTGTCCGGCCTCGGCGCCAATTCCGCCATCCAGTTCTCCGACCACGTCGAGGGCTCCGGGCAGGGGCTCTACGACCAGGCGTCGGAACTCGGGCTGGAGGGCATCGTGTCCAAGCGTGCCACCGCAGCCTATCAGAGCGGCCGCACCAAGAGCTGGACCAAGACCAAGGCGCTGCAAAGCGATGACTTCGTCATTGCCGGCTACACCACATCGGATGCGGCCGAAGGTCTTGCAGCCCTCGGCCTGGCCGAGTTCGAGGACGGTGAATTGCACTATCGCGGCAAGGTCGGCACCGGCTTTGATGCCGGGACCGCGGCTGAACTGCTCGCCAGGCTGGAACCGCTCACGGCAGGAGCGACGGCGCCGGAGGGGGCGCCGCGCGAAATCATGCGCGAGATGAACTGGGTGAAGCCGCTGCTCTCGGCCCGCATCCACTACGCCAACCGCACATCGGACAATGCGTTGCGCCACGCGGTGTTTCGGGGATTGCGCGATGTCGGCCTGTCGACGCCGGTGTCGTCAACACGCAAGCGATTGATCTCGGAAGCTGATCTCGCCACCATCTGGGTGACCAACCCGACGCGGCGGCTGTTCGGCAAGACCGGCCCGACCAAGCTCGACATCGCCGTCTATTACGCGCTGGTCGGCGACTTCATGCTGCCCCACATTCTCGGCCGGCCGGTGTCGCTGGTGCGTTGCCCGACCGGCCTGCCGAAGGACTGTTTCTTCCAGCGTCATGCCTTTACCGGCATGCCGCCATCGGTGGTGACGTTCGAGGCGACCAACTCCGAGGGCGAGACCAAATCCTATCTCTCGGTCGAAGGCGCAAAAGGTTATCTGGCGCTGGCGCAGTTCGGCGTCGTCGAATTCCACACCTGGGGCACCCACCGCACCAGCCTCGACAGGCCCGACCAGATCGTTTTCGACCTCGATCCCGGCGAGGGGATTTCGTGGCGCGAGGTGATCGAGGCCGCCGTGCACATCAAAGGCGAGCTGGAGGGGCTGAGGCTGGTGCCCTTCGCCAAGACGTCCGGCGGCAGCGGCATCCACATCACCGTGCCGGTGACGGGCAAGCAGAACTGGAAGAAGCTGCACCAGGCGACCAGCGCCATCGCCACGCATCTGGCCGCCACAGCGCCCGACACCTTCACCACCACCATGGGCCAGGACAACCGCAAAAAGCGCATCTTCATCGACTATCACCGCAACGCGCGCGGCCACACCTCGGCGGCGCCCTATTCGCTACGCGCCCGCACCAATCTGCCGGCCTCGACACCGGTGAGCTGGAGCGACCTCGAATCCATCGATGCGCCGCAGGACCTGAATTATTCCTCGTTGCCGGGGCTGCTGGCGACGTCGGGGGATCCATGGGCGGAGATTGACGAGTTCGCGCGGGATTTGCCTACCTTGAAGAACTAAGTTCCTCGCCCCCATGAAATGGGGGAGAGGTGTCCGCGAAGCGGACGGAGAGGGGGCGGCGCCAGCGGTTGAAGATGGCTTCTCTGATCCAGCTTGGGATAGGGTTGCGCCATTCCCCCTCTCCGTCTCGGCTTCGCCGAGCCACCTCTCCCCCATTTCATGGGGGCGAGGAACCCAGGTCCGGCGAAGCCGAGCCCAGAGTCCATCGACGCTTTCGACAATTTGAATTATTCTTGCCCCACGACCACAAAGACGTACCGGAACATTTCGTCAGGAATTTCCCTGTATCGTGCGGGGTCGGTGTAGGATTTCCGCAGCCTCGTTCGTCCTTCGGACGAAAAGCGCTGCAAAGAGTATGATCCCGAAAAGTGGGAACCGGTTTTCGGATAAGATCATGCTCAAGCTAAAATGTCAGTGCATGACCGCGTAGGAGTGTTTCATGGCGCCCAGGGCAAGTTGGAAAGGTTACCTCAAACTCAGTCTGGTCAGCTGTCCGGTGCGGCTATACCCCGCCACCAGTGCCAGCGAACGCATCTCGTTCAACCAGTTGCACAAGACGACCCATAACCGCATCAATATGAAGCCGGTCGACCCGGAACTCGGGCTCGTCGAGCGTTCTGACCTGGTCAAGGGTTACGAATACGAGGACAAGCAGTACATCATCATCGATGATGCGGACCTCGACGCGGTGCGCATCGAATCCAACCACACGATGAACATCGAGGCTTTCGTCGACGAGGGTGACGTCGACGTCATCTATCAGGACGCGCCGTACTATCTGGCGCCCGATGGCGCGATGGCGGAAGAGACCTTCGCCGTGCTGCGCGAAGCCATGCGCAAATCCGGCAAGCTGGCGATCGCCCGCCTTGTGCTGTCCAGCAGGGAACGCGTGGTGACGATCGGCGCGCGCGAGAACGGCATGTTCGTGTGCACGTTGAGGAACCCGAACGAAGTGCGTGGCACGGCTGAATATTTTGGCAACATCCCGGCCGGCAAGCCCGATCCGGAAATGCTGCAGCTCGCCGAAGCCCTGATCAGGCAGAAGGAAACCACCTTCGATCCGAAGAACTACGAGGACCGCTATGAGATCGCGCTGATGGCGATGATCCGCGAGAAGCTGAAGGGCCACAAGCCGATCATCGCGGCGGCACCCGAGCGCGGCAATGTCATCAATCTGATGGATGCGCTGAAGGCGAGCCTGTCGCAATCGAAGCCGCCGGCCAAGTCGAAGAGCAAAGCCGACGAGGTTGCCAAGCCCGCCGCCAGGAAGGCGGCAGCGGGCGGCGCTGCTGAAAATCCGTTGAAGGCCAATCTGCTGAAGGCGGTCGGCAAGAGCAAGAAATGACGGCACCGGCCGTCCCGAGGGCCGTCTTCGGCACTGTCGGCGCGCTGGCGGCGTTTCCGCTCAGGCTGGCCGCGCGCGAAGTGGAACGCCAGCACGGCCAGTTGCGGCGTGGTATAACCCGGCGCACGACCCATGTCGTGTTCGGCCGCACGATGCTCCCCAAGGCTGGATTGACGAAGAACGGCGACTCCGAGATCGAGCGCCGCGTCGCCGCCGAGCGCACAGCCGGGCGCGTACTCCTCAGCGAGAACGGTTTCCTGCGGCTACTCGGGCTGATGAAGGCGCCGGAAGCATCTTCGCTGTCGCGGCAATCGCTGATCGAGCAAGCGCGGCTATCGGGCGCCGACCTCGACCTGCTCAGCCTGTTCGATGCGTTCGAGCATGACGCAGAACCGTACTCCTTCCGCGACCTGATCCTGGCGCGCAAATATGCCGGGCTCATCGCCGGCGGTGCGACATGGGGCGCGATCGCGCGCTCCGTCCATCGTTCCGGCCCGGTCGCTTCGCTCACCGCCAAGTCGCTCAATGTCGGCTCGCAGCACGGGCGCGCGGATGCGATCTACCTTGAGGACGGCCAGAGCGAACTCGACGGGCAGTTGCTGTTCGACCTCGGAACAGCCGGGGCAGAGCGCGACGACACGCTGGAAGAGCTGTTTGCCGAGGCCGAGGCTGCGGAGGAGGGCGGCGACCATGATGGCGCTGCCGCACTCTACAAGCGCTGCCTGGCGATAGACCCGGGCGATGCGATTGCCGCCTTCAACCGCGCCAACTGCCTGCGCGCCGGCGGCCACGCAGCGGAGGCCGCGCATGACTATGCCCGGGCGATAAAACTGGATCCGGCCTTCGTCGAGGCCTGGTTCAACCTTGCCGGGCTGATGAGCGAGCAAGGCCGCGAGGCTTCGGCCCGAAGGCATTTGCAGAAGGCGATCGCACTGGACAAGACCTATGCCGATCCGGTGTTCAACCTGGCGAGGCTGGAATTCGACGCCGGCAATTTGCTGGAGGCGCGTAGGCTGTGGGTGCGATATCTCGAACTCGATGCAGATTCGGAATGGGCTGGGGTGGCGGCCAAAGGCGTGCAGTTCGTGGATATGCAGCTGGCGCGGACGGCGGGGTGAGTGGAAGTTATGCTGGCGCTTGAGCACCCCCCTCTGGCGGGGGGGGGGCCGGGCCCGCCGGGGGGGGTGGGGGGGGGGGGGCGGGGGGGGGGGGGGGGCGGCGGCGGAGGCGGGGGCCGGGGC
>NZ_JAMYSC010000059.1:0-28993 GCF_040321755.1 Mesorhizobium sp. M0276
ATCCCCATAGCTCACCGCCTGCGGCCCGCGGGTTCCTGCATCAGAGACTTTCGTACGCCTGACGGCACCCGAAACCCTTCAGCAATCTCAGTCGTAGTGCATTTTCGGTTGCCGGGAAGCAGACATTTTCTGCAAGGCGCTTCGAACGGTTGGATAGGCTAGGCTCACGCGGACCTAGACCAGGCGAAGTTTATCTCGAGCGATCTGCCATGCCGATTCAACATGTCGCCGTGCCGCCGCTTCCGCTTCATCGGGCTTGCGCGCCTTTATCGCATCCATGATCTCATTCATCTCGGTGATCGCCGGCTCGCGGCGGTTCTCCGAAAGAATAGTCATCGAACGAAGCTGATTGATGCGGACATTCAACCCGCTGACGATTTCCCAGGCGACACGCTTGTCCGCGGCCTCGAACAGCGCCTCGTAGAATTTCGTCGTCGCCCGCATAACCGCCGGCGGCGTCGCCGACGCCCACGCATCGAACAAATCCGCCAGCGCCCCTTCGAGCGTTGCCAACTGCTCGCCGGTGGCCGACAGGGCACAGGCTCGGGCCGCGATGCCTTCAAGCAGAGCCCGAAGCTCGTAGATCTCGTCGGTACGGCCGAGGTCCGGCCTGGCGACGGCCGGCCCATGCCCAGGGATCATCTGCACGAGCCCCTCGGCCTCCAATTGCCGCAGAACCTCGCGCACGACGGAACGGCTGACGCCAAGCTGGTCGCAAAGCGGCCGCTCGACCAGCCTTTCGCCCGGCTGGAAATGGAAATCCATGATCGCTTCGCGCATGCGCTCCAGCGCCAGCGTCCTCAAGGTCTTGGCGCTGCGGTCGATACGAAGCGTGTCGTTTGGCATGTGTTACCTCCTGCGCCGCCACGAAAACAGATTCCATGCCCGGTTGACAAGGTACTTGGCGCTCCATAGCATGGTATACCATAAGATGATGCAAGGATCGGACGATCCCACGGCATCGCCGATCCGAGGATTCCATGCAGCCTGCCATTCGCAAGATCGTCACCTACACCGAGAACACGCTGATCGAAGGCGGCAAGGCTGCACCCCGACCGCTGCGCCTGATCGGCGTCGCCGCGGTGCTGACCAACCCCTGGGCAGGACGCGGCTTCACCGACGATCTGTCACCAGAGATCCGCGCCTGCGCGCCGGTACTTGGGGAAATCCTGACCCGCGAGATCATTGCCATCGCCGGGTCCGGCGAGGCAATCGAGGGCTATGGCAAGGCGGCCATTTGCGGCACGTCAGGTGAGATCGAGCATGCCTCGGCGCTGATCCACACACTGCATTTCGGCAACCATTATCGCCGCGCCGTCGGCGCTAGGACCTATCTTGCCTTCACCAATCTGCGCGGCGGGCCGAACACGCCGATCATGATCCCGCTGATGGACAAGAATGACGAGGGACGGCGCTCGCATTACCTGACCGTGCATTTCCAGATCGGCGATGCGCCGGCGCCGGACGAGCTGGTGGTCGCGCTTGGCGCGTCGATCGGCGGTCGCCCGCATCACCGCATCGGCGATCGCTACCAGGACCTCAAGGAACTTGGGGACGTGCATGGCTGACGCTTCCGCATCGGCATGGGCTCGACAGGGCGCCGCGCCCGACGGCACCGGCTTCATCCGCGCCGGGGCGGGCACGCCGGTGCTGTTCATCCACGGCGTCGGCATGAACGCCGCGATCTGGCAGCCGCAGATCGAGCGCATGGCTGATAGCTTCGACGTCATCGCCATCGACATGCTCGGCCATGGCCAGTCGCCGCTGCCGCCGCAGCATCCGGAGCTGGCCGACTACGCCGACCAGGCCATTCGCCTGCTCGACCATCTCGGCCTCAACAAGGTGTCCGTCGTCGGCCACTCGATGGGTGCACTCGTTGCCCAGGAGTTGGCCCTGCGCGCGCCAGGGCGCGTGCGCCGCATCGTTTCGCTTAACGCGGTGTTCCGCCGCCCACCTGAATTGGCCAAGGCCGTTCGCGAGCGCGCGGCGGCGCTCAACGGCCGCGGCGACGCTGCCGGCACGGCACAGACCATTGCCCGCTGGTTCGGAGATCCGGTGCCGGTCGAGCTGGAAGCGGCAGCGCAGACGACGGCATCCGCATTGAGCAGGGTCGACCCCGAAGGCTACGCCCGCACCTATAGCCTGTTCGCACGCGCCGATGGCGATCATGCTGAGCGTCTGCCGACGTTGGCCCTACCGGCCCTGTTCATGACTGGCTCCGAGGACAGGAACTCTTCGCCGGCAATGTCGGCCGCGATGGCACGCCTGACGCCGCATGGCCGCTGCACGGTACTGCCGGGCGAGAAGCACATGATGGCGGTCGCGGCACCGGACCTCACCACGCGCTACATCGTTGACTTCCTCGCAGAGGATGAAGCGACCGAGCAAAACGGCGCTGCGGAGGCGAATACCGGGTTCGACAGCGGCGAGTTCCGCCGCGCGCTGGGCTCCTTTCTCACCGGCGTCACCATCGTCACCACGATCGGCCCCGAAGGCGAGCCGCGCGGCTTCACCGCCAACTCCTTCACCTCGGTGTCGCTCGATCCGCCGCTGGTGCTCGTCTGCATCGCCCACAAAGCGCTTGGCCATCCCGTCTTCGCGACATCGAAAAGCTTCGCCATCAACGTCCTCAATGAGGGTCAAAAGGCAGCGTCCGGCATCTTCGCCTCGAAAGCGGCCGACAAGTTCGCCTCGGTGGCATGGCGGCCGGGACGGACCGGCAGCCCCGTGCTGGACGGTTCCGTCGCGTCCTTCGATTGCGACATGGAGCGGCTGGTCGAGGCCGGCGATCATTCGATCCTTATCGGCCGCGTCCGCGATTTCGAGCACAACTCCGCGCAGCCGCTCGGCTATTGCCGCGGCGCCTATATCGCGCCCGGCCTCAGCCAGGACGCGCTCGCCGCTGCCCAGCCCGGCACCGATGTCGGCGCCATCCTCGAGAATGGCGGCCGGATCCTGTTCCTGGAAACGGCGGACGGCTTTGAACTGCCGCGCGGCCGGGGTTTGGGCTCGGCCGGCGATGGCAAAAGTCTCCGAGGGCTGCTTGCGGCGAAGGCCATCGAGGCTCAGCTCGGCTTCCTTTTCGCCGTCTGGGACGATGCCGGTACTGTCTCACGCACACATGTCTACTATCGCGGCACGTTCGACGTGCCCGCTTCCAGCGATCGCGGCATCAGGCTCATCGAGATCGACGCGATCGAAGGATTGAAGATCGCCGATCCTGCGATCCGCTCGATGCTCGCGCGCTATGTCAGGGAATGCTCGGTGGACGCATTCGGCGTCTATGTCGGCAACGATGTCGAAGGCGAGGTCCGGCCGCTCGCCAGGGCCGGCGCTTCCGCCGTCAATACAGGTGACCACGGATGAAATTCTCGCTCTTCGTGCACATGGAACGGTCGGACCTCGCCAAACCGCATTCCGAGCTTGTGACCGAGCTCGAGGAGCTGGTCCTGATGGCAGAACAGGCCGGCTTTGAGACCGCCTGGATCGGCGAGCATCACGGCATGGAATTCACCATCTCGCCCAATCCCTTCATCAATATCGCCTATCTCGCGGCCAAAACCAACCGTATCCGCCTCGGCACCGGGACCGTGATCGCGCCTTTCTGGCACCCGATCAAGCTTGCCGGCGAAGCGGCGATGGCCGACGTCATCAGCGATGGCCGGCTCGACATCGGCATCGCGCGCGGCGCCTACAGTTATGAATATCAGCGCATCTTTCCAGGCCTCGACGCTTGGGGGGCCGGCCAGCGCATGCGCGAGATCATACCGGCGATCCGCGGTCTCTGGGACGGCGACTTCGAACTCTCTGGCGAGTTCTGGCAATTCCCGCCGACCACCTCCTCGCCCAAGCCGCTGCAAAAACCCTACCCGCCGATCTGGGTGGCAGCGCGCGATCCGAACTCGCACGATTTTGCCGTCGCCAATGGTTGCAAGGTGCAGGTGACGCCGCTGGCTTCCGGCGATGACGAGGTGGCGAGCCTGATGCAGCGCTTCAACGCCGCCTGCGCCGCGCATCCCGAGATCGACCGACCGGAAATCATGCTTTTGATGCACACCTTCGTCGCCGAGGACGCGGCCGACGCCGATCGTCTCACGCAGGACCTGTCGACTTTCTACTGCCAGTTCGGCGCCTGGTTCCAGAACAAGAAACCAGTGCACCAAGGCATCTTGGAGCCGCTGACGCCGGACGAGATCGCGGCCATGCCGCAATACGCGCCCGACAAGATCCGACAGAATCTGGTGATCGGCGAAGCCGATGAGGTCATGGCCCGGCTGAAAGCCTATGAGGCGCTCGGCTACGACCAGTATTCGATCTGGATCGACAGCGGCCTTTCGCACGAGCGCAAGATGAAATCGCTGCAACTGTTCATCGACCGGGTGATGCCGGCCTTCCTCTGATCGCGAGCCCATGACCGACGCCCTCTTCAGGAACTTCATCGACGGCCGCTTCGACGAGCCGTCCGCCATTTTCGACAGCGTCGACCCATCGGCCGGGACGGCCTGGGCCAGGATGCCGGCGGCGAGCGAAGCCGATGTCGACCGTGCCGTCGAGGCGGCGCACCGCGCACTGCGCTCAGACCTATGGCGAAGGATGACTGCGACAGCGCGGGGAAAACTGCTGGTCAAGCTCGGCGACCTCGTCGCCGCCAATGCCGGGCGCCTTGCCGAACTCGAGACGCGCGACACCGGCAAGATCATCCGCGAAACCCGCGCCCAGATCGCCTATGTCGGCGACTACTACCGCTATTATGGCGGGCTTGCCGACAAGCATGAAGGCACGCATGTGCCTGTTGACAAGGCGGATCTCGACGTCACCATACGCCGCGAACCGATCGGCGTCGTTGCTGCGGTGGTGCCCTGGAATTCGCAGCTCTTCCTCTCGGCCGTCAAGCTCGGCCCGGCGCTCGCCGCCGGCTGCACGATCGTGCTCAAGGCCTCCGAAGATGGGCCGGCGCCGCTGCTTGCCTTTGCCGAATTGGTTCATGAGGCCGGGTTTCCAGCCGGTGTCGTCAACATCCTCACCGGCTTTGGCCATGATTGCGGCCGGCGCCTGACCAGCCATCCGCTGGTTTCGCGCGTCGCCTTCACCGGCGGTCCGTCGACGGCGCGCGCCGTCGTCAGGAACACGGCGGAAAACCTTGCCTACACCACGCTCGAACTCGGTGGCAAAAGCCCGGTCGTCGTCTTTGCCGACGCCGACCTCGACAGTGCCGCCAATGCGGTGGTCGCCGGCATTTTCGCGGCGACCGGCCAGAGCTGCGTCGCCGGCTCGCGGCTGCTGGTTGAACGTTCGGTGAAGGATGAATTCCTCGCTCGCCTGAAGCGCAAGGCCGAGGCGATCCGCATCGGCGATCCGCAGGATCCGGCGACCGAAATGGGTCCGCTCGCCACGCTGCGGCAGCGCGACTGGATCGAGAAGGTTGTCGCGGAAAGCCTCACCGCGGGCGGCATGCTGGTCACCGGCGGAACACGGCCAGTCGGCAGCGGCTTCTACTACGCACCAACCATCATCGATGCCGGCAGCGCCGACCTGCCCTGTGTGCGCGAGGAACTGTTCGGTCCGGTGCTCAGCGTGCTTGGCTTCGACAGCGAGGCGCAAGCGCTGGCACTCGCCAACGACACGCCCTTCGGCCTGGCTTCCGGCGTATTCACCAGCAATCTCGGCAAGGCCCATCGCATGGCGCGCGACATCCATGCCGGTGTCGTCTGGGTCAACACCTATCGTGCCGTATCGCCGCTCGTTCCCTTCGGCGGCTACGGCCTGTCAGGCCTCGGTCGCGAAGGCGGGCTCGATGCCATCAGAGACTACACACGCTCGAAGTCCGTCTGGATCAAGACTTCGGACGAGCCGATCCCCGATCCCTTCGTCATGCGCTGAGGAGCGTGGGGCGTGGGTGCACTGAGAAAAACAAGAACAGACCAACAGAGGAGAATGACATGAAACTGATCCTGACCGGCCTGCTGGCCGGACTGCTCGCGGCGACAGCCGCCAAGGCCGATGAGATGGCGTTCACCAGCTGGGGCGGCACCACGCAGGAGGCGCAGACCAAGTCCTGGGCCGCCCCCTTCGAGGCCAGCTCCAGCATCAAGGTTTTGCAGGATGGACCGACCGACTACGGCAAGCTCAAGGCCATGGTCGACGCCGGCAACGTCACCTGGGATGTCGTCGACGTGGAGATGGATTTCGCCATCAAGGCCGCCAAGGACGGACTGCTCGAGCCGATCGACTATGCGGTCGTGCCCAAGACCGATCTCGACCCGCGCTTCAGCAATGAGCATGCCGTCGGCAGCTTCTACTATTCCTTCGTGCTCGCCTGGAACAAGGGCGCCGTCCCGGGCGAACCGGCCGGCTGGGCCGACATGTTCGACACCAAGAAGTTTCCCGGCAAGCGGACCTTCTACAAATGGTCGGCGCCGGGCGTCATCGAGATCGCTCTGCTGGCCGACGGCGTGCAGGCGGACAAGCTCTATCCGCTCGACCTCGACCGTGCCTTCAAGAAGCTCGACACCATCAAGTCCGACATCGTCTGGTGGGGCGGCGGCGCCGAGTCGCAGCAGTTGATCGCCTCCGGCGAGGCCGCCTTCGGGCAATTGTGGAACGGGCGCGTCTTCGCCCTTCAGCAGGACGGCACCGATGTCGGCGTCTCCTGGAACCAGAACCTCACCGCCGCCGACGTGCTCGTCGTGCCGAAGGGTACCAAGAACAAGGCCAGCGCGATGAAGTTCCTTGCCGCCGCCACCAGCCCGACCGGCCAAGCGAAATTCGCCGAAGCAAGCGGCTATGCGCCCATCAACACCAAGGCCAAGGCGGAGATGCCGGCCGATGCCGTCAAGGCCCTGCCAGATGCCCATGTCGAGGGCCAGATCAACCTGGACATGAACTACTGGGCCGAGCATCGCGACGAGATCGCGACGCGCTGGTATGCCTGGCAGACCAAGTAACACCGTTGCAGACCGACGGGGCGCGGCTTGCGCGCCCCGTTTCGAGACAGGACCGCTCGATGCAAGGAAATTCTCCTAGACGCGGCTCGATCGTCGGCCTGCCGGCCGGCAGTGGCAGCGCCTTGCCGGCCCTGCTCCTGGTCGGGCTGTTCTTCATCGTGCCGGTGGTCGCCCTGCTGCTGCGCAGCGTCACCGATCCCGAACCGGGCTTGCAGAACTACGCGGCGCTGTTCGGCAGCGGCACCTATGTGCGGGTGTTCCTCAACACCTTCCTGGTTGCATCGGTCGTCACCGCCGTCACCATCCTGGTGGCTTTTCCCGTCGCCTGGATGCTGGCGATCATGCCCCCAGCCTTGGGCTCGATCGTCTTCGGCATCATCATCCTGTCGATGTGGACCAATCTCCTCACACGCACCTATGCGTGGATGGTGCTGCTGCAGCGCACAGGAGTGATTAACCGGGCCCTGATGGGGCTCGGCGTTGTCCAGGAACCACTTCCGCTCATCAACAATCTGGCCGGCGTGACCATCGGCATGGTCTACATCATGCTGCCCTTCATGATCCTGCCGCTGGTCGGCACGCTGCGAGCGATCGACCCGATGACGCTGCGTGCGGCGGCCCTTTGCGGCGCCAGCCAATTCGAGGCCTTCCGCCGCATCCTCTTGCCGCTGTCGCTTCCCGGTATCGCCGCCGGAGGGCTGATGGTCTTCGTCATGTCGCTTGGCTACTTCGTCACCCCGGCCCTGCTCGGCGGCACATCGAACATGATGCTGGCCGAGATGATCGCCCAGACGGTGCAGTCGCTGCTCAACTGGGGGCTCGGCAGTGCGGCCGCCTTCGTCCTGCTTGTCGTCACCATGGCGCTCTACGCGATCCAGCTTCGCCTGGTCGGCGCCAAGCGCACCGGCGGAGGGATCTGAGGATGCTGCTCGACTACGACAGGCTCGGATGGCTGCGCGTAGCGCTTGTCGGCTTCATGGCGGCAGTCGCGGCTTTCCTGTTGCTGCCGGTGGTCTTCATCGTGCTCCTGTCATTCGGCTCGTCGCGCTGGCTGGCCTTCCCGCCGCCCGGCTGGACGGTGAAATGGTACCAGCAATTGCTGGCCGACCCGAGCTGGATCGATGCCGCACTGACGAGTGCCCGGATTGCCGCCATGGCCGCCATCCTCGCCCTCGTCATTGGCCTGTTTGCCTCCTTCAGCCTGGTCAGGGGTGAGTTTCGCGGACGCCAGGTCCTGCGCGGCTTGCTGTTGACGCCGATGGTGCTGCCGGTGGTCGTTTTCGCCATCGCCATCTACGCCTTCTTCCTGCGCATCGGCCTTGCCGGCACCACGGTCGGCTTCGTCATCGCCCACACCATCCTGGCGCTGCCTTTCGCCATCATTCCGATCACGGCCGCGCTCGAGGGTTTTGACAAATCCATCGAGGACGCGGCCATCGTCTGCGGCGCCAGCCCACTGCAGGCGCGGCTTAGGATCACCTTGCCGTCGATCAGGATCGGCATCTTCTCGGCGGCGATCTTCTCTTTCCTGGCCTCATGGGACGAGGTCGTGGTGGCGATCTTCATGGCGAGCCCGACCTTGCAGACCTTGCCGGTGAAGATCTGGGGCAGCCTGCGCGCCGACCTCAGCCCGGTCGTCGCCGCCGCCTCCAGCCTGCTTGTCGGCTTGACCTTGTGCCTGATGATCGTGACCGCACTCCTTCGCAGAAAATTGTCCAGATGATCCCTCCCTTCCTGTCCATACGCGCAGTAAGAAAGACGTTCGGTGCCTTCGTCGCCGTCCATGACGTCACCATCGATGTGCCCAAGGGCGAGTTCCTGACGTTCCTCGGCCCGTCGGGCTCCGGCAAGTCGACCACGCTCTACGCCATCGCCGGTTTCCAGGATCCGAGCTCGGGCGATGTGCTCCTGGAGGACAGGTCGCTGCTTTCGGTGCCGTCGCACAAGCGCAACATCGGCATGGTGTTCCAGCGCTACACCCTGTTTCCGCATCTGAGCGTCGCCGAGAACGTCGCCTTTCCGCTGCGCGTGCGCCGCCGGCCCGACGGCGAGGTCAAGCGCAAGGTTGCCGACATGCTGGCGCTGGTGCGCCTCGAAAACTTCGCCGACCGCCATCCGGGCGCGCTGTCTGGCGGCCAGCAGCAGCGCGTGGCGCTTGCACGCGCGCTGGCCTACGACCCACCGATCCTCTTGATGGACGAACCGCTGTCGGCACTCGACAAGAAGCTGCGCCAGGAAATTCAGGCTGAAATCCGCCGTATCCATCGCGAGACCGGCGTTACGATCCTCTATGTCACGCATGACCAGGAGGAGGCGCTGCATCTTTCGGATCGCATCGCTCTGTTCAGGGAAGGCCGTATCGAACAGATCGGCACCGGTGAGGATCTTTACCTCCGGCCGGTGAGCGAGTTTGTCGCCGGCTTCATCGGAAACTCGAATTTCCTGCCGGCCGAGCATCTGCTAACCGCAGGTGGTGCGTCGACGGTCCGCCTGGCCGACGGCTCGATCGTGACCGGCGTAAAGACGACAACATCCTTTGGTCAAGGCCAAAAGGTGCGCCTGATGGTACGTCCCGAAGCCTTCCGCCTGACGCCCGGGCCAGCGAGCGCAGCACTCGCCGTCGAGATCGTCGATACCGCCTTCTTCGGCGACCGCCGGCGCATCGTGGCGCGCACGGCGGCCGGAGAAGATATCGACGTCAGGCCAACCTCCGATGCAGAGGAAGCGGACAGCGCCATCGCACCGGGTCAACGCATTTTCTTCGATCCTGCCTCGGCATTCCTGTTCCCTGGCTAGGGCTTGGATTGCGCCCTGTCAGGTCGATTCCATTGCGGCATTAAAGTCCGCTTGTGAAAATTCGAGCTTAGAAGCTGACAGTCCCCTTTCGGCCCCAAATTGCGGTCCTTCCTGATGATGAGGACATGCGGCGGGCTTAGGGACGAGCGCAAGCTCGAGTGGCGGGCTGCGTGGTCCCGGCGCTGCTCGTTTTTTTCGGGCGACCGGCTTAGTCCCGTGCTGCCGATACGATGTTGGCGGAATAGCATTCGTCGATCTGCCGTCGTTGATCCCGTACGCGTGTCTGGACTAGCGCGGAGCGGCTTGTGTCGGTCTCCGCAGGATAGGCAAACATTGCCCGCGCCGTGGGAGCGGGAGTTTGAAAAAATTGTGATCGCGCCAGCTGGCTTGTGGGCGGCAGCTTCGACCGATGGCGGACGTTTGTGACGTCTGGCTGCACTTCCCTGGAGCGTTTCCCGGTCCATTCTAGCTCTGTCCAGAACAAAAGTGACATATCATCAAGCACCGAGGTATTTGGAACTCTGGCTTTACCCGGAAGCCGGTAAAGCGTGGCATCTTTTTGTGCGCCCCGGTGTACACAGTAGGTGAAGATAACGCGCTGCTTTGCCCGAGCGAAGGCGACAAAGAACCGGCCGTCCCCTAGACTTGATTCCGACAGAACTCCACCACGCGCCGTCGTCGAAGCCGACGAAAGTGCCTGTATGGTCCTCAAGGCCCATTTTTTTGTCGATCGTTTCAACGGGATCGCGTGCAGTGCTTCGTAAATGTCGAGAGCTTCCGTCCAGTCGATAGCGGCGGCTAACGATGCGTGCATGCGAGCAAGGTCCAGCCATGACGCGCCTGCTCGGTTCCGGAGCTGGACTTCATGAAGCCAAACGGTTCGCCATCCGTAGGTTTTCAAGTCGAAATCCTGCAGATCGATTCTCATCGAAAAATGTTCTATCCGAGTTGTTGTCGCGTCGGTGGACGTGATGCTTGTGCTTGCAAGATATTACTCTAGTCGCTTTCGTGTGCGAGCGACCAGCAGCCGATACGCCCGCAAGCTTTCTAATGGTGTCTTTACGATGTTCCGGTTTATTAGCTATGTGTAAATATATCACAAGTAAGATAATTGCACACCAAGAAAGATAAATTCTAGTATACATATTTTAGACGCGTAAGCTCGATCCGAGTAGTATTAAATCATGAATGTTGCCGGATGTTAAATACGGTAGATTGGACGTCTGAGTTATCTTAGACTATACTGTTTTTGATGCCTGCAGATGTGCTCTGTTTTGGCAGTGACTGTTTATTTTGGAAAGGAACTAGCATGAAAAAATCAAACTTTACGGGCGTCAGCATTATTCCTTCTGCCTTCCTGCCCGAGGCTATCGCAGAGACGTCCGTGCAGGAACAGGAACCCGCACGTGCGAGGACTCCCGGAAGCAAAATTAAGAAGGTCGCCAAGGCATCCAGACCGCCGGCGACGTATGAAGAGCTCGGCATCCCCGCCGAGAAAATCCCTGTGCTCGTGGAATGCGAGAATATGTTCCGCGGGTCCGAACGCGTCGATGCCGAGCAGGTCTTCGTTAAGGGTGAGGCAGTAGCCAAGGCCAGACAGGCCTGTCCATCCCAGGAGTCGTTCGCGACGTGGTTGAAAGGTTGGTGCGGGCAGTCACGACGCACCGGCGATAACTTCATTGCGGTTCACGAACGGCTCGGCCAGTACCGGACGCTGTTCGTCGAACACAATGTGCAGCGTGTCGCGCTTTATGCGCTGTGCGCGGCGTCGCCTGAAAAGATCGAGGCGGTGGCGAACCGGTTGCGAGCGGGAGAGCGCCCGTCGGCTGCCGAGATCGGGGCCTTCGCCAGGGATGGCGCTACCAAGGCAGCTCCGCTTCAGCCAGCGAACATCGCCGGTCCCGAAGGCGTCAAGGCGTTGATCCGCGAGAAGACGGCCGCCGGGTTGCCTGCTCTCATCGGCCGCCTCTGCCGCATGCTCGAGGTTGTCCAGGAAGCCGTCCTCCGTCACGCCGGAGGTAAACCCCTGGTCAAGAAGAAGCTTACCGAGCTGTTGGTCCAACCAGCCCGCCGCGCCCGCGCCGAACTGGAAAGCCTGGCGGCATTCGTCGAGCCCAATTCCAATGGCCCGGACTGGCTTGTGCATACGGCAAGATTCCCGGCCGATACTGGCTGGAGTCTGGTCTGGCACGTTCTCTATACGATGGCCGGCGCCGATGACTGGCCGAAGGACGACAGGTTCAGGCCATGGTTTTTGGAGAAGGTTCTGCCAAGTCTGGAATGGGCGGTCGGTCCGAAGCTTGCCGCGGCAACGGCCAAGGCCGTCAAGGCAAAGTTGGAAACTGAGGCAGCCATGCTGTCGGAGCGAAAGATGGTGAAGGCGTCGAAAACACCACGGAAAATGAAGGGTCTCGCACAGGAGGGGAGGGACGCCGCTGAAGCCTTGTCCCCGATGTCGGCGCCGAAGTCGCCGGCTGCGAGCCGGAAGGTCGTCGAGGCCCCCATGAAAACGGCGGCACTGCTGAACGGCGAGCCCGCCGCACCGGGCGGGGTCGCGGGTGAAGCCGCCGGCACGCCGGAAGAGGCGATCGCCCCGAAGCGCGCGGCGAAAGCCGCTGCCAAAGGCACGCCGGCGGAGGCTTACGGCGAGAGGGAGCCGATCGGACCGGAAGAGTGCGTCCGCCGGATAAAGGCGACGCTGCTGGACGTCGCGGTGCCAGCGTTTGCCGCAAGGCAGCCACGGGAGGGATTCGTCAAGCCTCCCTTCCTGAAGGACATTCGCGAAGATAAAGGCGGATCGCCGAAGATGGGCTGACGCCGGTTTCCGAACCTATCGAACCGGCCCTCGCCACAAGCGGGGGCCTTAATTTTTGGAACTGTTTCGGGAACCTCTGACAGTCGCTGGGCGCAAGCAGCGACCGCATCGGCGCGGGAAAGATGATAATGGCCCAGCGACGCTCGTGCGACCGATTGCGCGAAGGCAAGGCAAGGCAAGGGTGAGCACGCCGGCGACCTCGCGAAGCGAGCAAGACCATCCGCACAACCTGCTTGATGACTATCTCAGTAGGCCGGCCCGCCGCGACCCGGCTCAATCGAATGCCAGAGCCTTCCAGAAGCCTTCTGGGCGGAAGCTATGGATCAATAGGACAGCCTTGTCTCGCGGTGTCTTCGATTACATGGGAGTTCGAAGCAAGGGTTCGCCGCGAGAAACGAAAATGTCTCTCGGTGGTTTGTGGCTTGCAAGGATCACCCTCACCCTTGTGGGAGGAGGCCGATCCCCGCGCCTGCCGCCGCAATACCCTGGACAACGGAGCATCAAATGAAACTCACACTGACCCCACCGCCCTTCCTCGCCAGGTTCGCAAGCCTCCCCTCGCGCTACCGGATCGCGCAGGACCGGCTACTCGAGCTCGACCGGACTGGCCGGCTGCGTGCCATCACCGGGCTAGAGTTCGTCCAGCGGCTGATCGACGCCCGTGCGGAACTCGACAATCCGCAGAACGGTAGAAACGCGCGAACAATACAGCTGGCGCTGCAGCAATTCGAACGTGAGGTCGCAGCCTTCGAAGAGAAGCTTGTGGAAATCGACGCGAGGCTCCAGCTGAACTGACGATTGCCCAATCACATTCCGATGAGCGTCGGCAGTCATGATGTAACTCGTGCCAATGAGCGCGGATCGCCACCCAATCGAACGAGATCCTCCTGGAATTCGGAGCCCGGAATTAACCCTGCGATCGTTTGGAGGCAATCCGCGCGATTGTGGGGATTGAGATCTGTTCCGGATCCGTTCACATAAGGATCGTTCCGGCCATATCCGGGGCAAGTCGGCCCCCGCCGGTGTTGGAAGCACCGACCAGGGCCTGACCCGCAACCTTCTTGTGAAAGGCTTTGGGCTATGAAGAGCACTATCGTTTTTGTCTCCTTTGGGAAAGAAACTTCTCGCTTTCGGGTGGCTGAGCCGCGCCGATTGCCGCCGGCATTGCGCGTCACGCCAATTGCCGCCGCGGCTTGCGCCCCAATAGCGGCGCGCTGAGCGTAGCCTTCCCATCCGAGACGATCGACATCTGACCGGCGAACGCCGTGCGCGGATCGATCGGGCAAACATTGCCCATTGCCGCCATGGCGTGACCGTCGCAGGCATGAGCCGTGCTGTCCGGCGCCGATCGTCTCTGTCGTCATCAAGGAGAATTCCATGAACCACAATCCTGTGCTCCCGACTTCATCGTCGGCATCAGCATTTGCCCATTCTGCTGTCATTGCCGATCTCGAACCCGATTTCGCGCGCATGGTCGACAGGGCAATGGCCGCGGTGCTTTCCGGCGACACCAAGCCGGACACTGTCTTCGGCAACTGTGCAGGCCTCGTCTCGATGGCGCGCTCGGTCTCGTTCCATGAGGGCAAGCTGCTTGAATGGGGCGTCATTCGCATCGCCGCCTGCAACCCCGACCTCCTGGTGATGCCGCAGGACAAGCCGATGCCTGTTGTGCCGGCCGCGCTGGAGTTTCTGGAACGCAACGAATGGTCGAAGCTCGAGGGCATCCGGTTGCGGTCCGAAGTGCATTCGAAAAAAACCTACACGCCAGATATCGTCCTGGTGAACAGGAAGCGGCATTCGGCGCTGATCGTCGACATGAAGCGGTCGTTGGCATCCTATGCCGAGCATCGTCTCGAGACGCTTCGACAGCGCATGATGGCCGTTGCGCTCGTCGCCGCCGACTGGCTGTACGTCGAGCGAAAGGCTCCCTTTGTCTCTGAAGTCGGCATTGCTGTCATCGACGGCTCGGATGAAGCCAGCGATCACTCAAGGGGGGTCTTCGGCCTCTCCGAGATCGGGGACCTGCTTGAGATTGCCGGCGCCGGCGCGGCGATGATGCATCTGCGGGCGATGTTCGCGGCGCGTGTCCGCGAGGAACTCGAACGCCAATGCCGGGCGGTCATCGTAGAGACCGAACCGACATCTTGTCTCTGCGGCGGACGCACTGCGGCGGAGCAGCCGTTCTTTGGCGATGAAGCGGAAGCGGATCTTGTCGGTCCCGACATCATCCATCCCGGCGAAGCCCGTATTCGTCGGACGTCTGAGATCGATGCGCGGGTAAAAGTCGGCTTCGCCCGGACGCGCGCCAGTCCCTGATTGGTAGGGCGGACCGACAGTCCGATCCGCGCCCACCATCACCGCAGACAACCACACGATTAAAAGCCCGCCTTGCCGGCGGCACGGAGAATTTTGTCATGAGCACACGCACATCCATCAGCAAGCGAAGACTCACCAAGACAGCCGCCAGCGCCGGGCAGAGCCTGCCGTCCGCGACTGAGGCCCCGGGGAAATCGTCTCTTCCGGAGGTTGGCCGGAAGATCGGCGACGCGTCCCGCGCGCATGCCGATCGGTGTCGGCTCTCCCGACCATTCGCCAGCAAGAGTGCGGCCCCACGGCAAGCGTCGGACCAGGCGATGTCGGGCACGAGCGCGTCCAGGACGGCGCGGCCGGAGCGCACCCCGCCAATGCCGTCCGCTTCATCATGCGCGACCACCAAGGCCGATGCGGTCGACGGCGCAGGCGCCGCTCTCGCAGCGCTCGACTGGCAGTTGCCTCCGGCCATGGCGCGGGCGCGAACAGCAAGGGGATCGAACGCGCTCCTCGGCATTCTCGGTCACAGCGAGCAATGCATTGGCCTTGCAACGAGCGGGCAGATCGCCGTCTGCGACTGCCGGACCAAGCCGATGGAAGATCCGGCTGTCGCCGTGGCGCTGGCGCTGCACTATGCGCGCACCGCGGTCGATCGGGGCATCCCGATCCCCACGGTCGTGCTCGAGCTTCTTGCTCTGCGCGTGCGGGAAGGCGACCCGACCTGTCGCGCGGTCGGCGAATGGCTCGACGAGCGTGGTTTGCTCGACATCAGATTCCCACCCAGCCTGGGGAGGGATCAGTGATGACCGCGCGTCTGGGTAAACATTTTCTCCGGCGGCTCCGTCACACTGCCGAAGCCGCCGCGCTCGACCGTGCCGTCGACACCGGCATTCTCGTCGACGAGGTACGCATCATCGACGGCTGCAAGGTTCGGCTCTTCACGCCGCATCTCACCATGCTGGAGAAATCCGAGGCCGAACTCACGCGGTTGCTTTTTCGTCTGGGCGGCATTGTCAGAGGTTCCAAGCGGGAGGAGAGCTTTACGGAATTCGAAGATGACGACGGGCTTTCGCAATCGGGCGTGGTTCTGTCCTCGAGCAAACGGGGTAGCGCGGCGCGGCCAGCTTCCTCGAAAAAGAGGGGTGCGGCGGCCTTCCGGGCACATCATTTGGATTTGAGGACAAGCCTGCTCCGCCGCATCCGCCGGACAATCGAACCGCCGCAGGCGGCGGAGGTGGCAACACTTCTGATGCTGGCGCAGGCGGTTGCCGACGATCCGGCCGCGCTCGCCGAGATGCTTCGGATCCTGAAACTGCCAAGGCCGATCATCACCATCGTCGGCAAGGTCAGGGGCTTTGAGGGCTGCTTCCTGGATATGCTTCGCAGCGGCATGATTCTCCCGGGAAAGGTCGCCATCGCGAGCGGCCATGAGATTCATCGCGACGGCAGTCTTCGGTTCAGCCGCGACGAAGACGTCAGATCGCGAGCTGTTGCATTCGCCAGCCGATGGTTCGATCCCGACGACGCTGACAAAACCGACTGGCGCGTCGGTCGGGCGGCGATGGACGCTTTCCCGATCCTGGGTGTCGCCGAACACGAGAGCCGCCTGCCCGAGAGGCTGAGACGGGCGGCCCAACTCAACCTCGTATGCGGCCCGTTGAATGGGACCATCATTGGAGACACCATGACTGCCGTGCTCGGTGAGGAGCCCGAGGGTGAACTCGACCAGGTAGACTGCTCTCTGCTGACGCTCTCCGATCTCGCCATTGCTATCCGGCCCGGCGTCTCAGTCACATCGGCCTGGGCCGTGCTTGCGCATATCGCTGGGGAAAGGCGCAAGTCGGCCGAAGCCGGAGAGGGATCCAACGGCAGTGATGGACCAGCCAGCAGCTCCAGCTCCAAGACCCATGCCAGCAACGCGACCACCAAGACGGGCCGTGGCAAGGACCAGGGTTCGGGCAGCGAGATCATCCAGCCTGCGAAACTGACTGGTGGCGAGCAGGATCGCTTCATCCCGCGCGTCGAGACGCTGACAGGGTACGGCGAAGCCCGGGACTGGTCACTGTCGTTGCAGGCTGACCTGGCGCTGTGGCGCGAGGGTAGGCTCGTGTGGGAAGAGATGACCACAAAACTGCTTCTGGCTGGCCCGCCAGGGACGGGCAAGACGAGTTTCGCAAGAGCCCTTTGCAACACGCTGCAAATCCCGCTCATCGTCACTTCCGTTGCGACCTGGTTGGAACCCGCTTACCTCGGCGACGTGCTCCGGCGCATGAAGGCGGCGTTCACGGAAGCCGAAGCCAACAAGCCTGCGATCCTTTTTGTCGACGAGATCGACGGCATCGGCAAGCGGGGTAACGCGTCCCGCTCCCATGACGAATACTGGACCTCTTTCATCAACCAGGCGCTGACGCTGCTCGACGGAGCGTCGAAATCTTCCGGCGTGATCATCGTCGGGGCGACCAACAATCCCGACGCCATCGACCCGGCGCTGCTGCGCTCGGGCAGGCTGGAAAAACACATCGTCATTCCGCGGCCAGACACCGAGGCGCTGATCGGCATCCTGCGCCATCATCTGCGAGCCGATCTCGCTGCGGTGGTTGCGAGTGCGCCGACACAGGTCTCCGCCCATGCGATAGCCGCGTCCATCTCTGAGCCTGAGGGTGAGTCTGGCCAGGCTTCGATCGCCAGCGAGGGCAGGGCGACAGGATTGAAGACGGGCCCCGTCGTGGCCGACCCAGTCGACGTCGAAGCGCCTGCCACATCGCTCCATGTCACAGCGCGACAGGCGCGGGCGAACAAGCAGAGCAGGAGAGACGCATGAGCAGTCCCGTGCAGAACACATCACCCCCTCACGCACTCGTTCATGACGTGCTGCGTCGCCTTGCGCTGAAGGCGAATGGATTAACCGGCGCCGATATCGAGCGCCTCGTGCGCGAGGCCAGGCAGAAGGCGAGGCGAGAACAGAGGACGCTGGAGTGGTGTGATCTCGAAACCATTCTCACCGTTGCCAAGCCGGATAAGCCGGAGAGTTTGCGCTGGCGCATGGCGCTACACGAATCCGGTCATGCCGTCGCGCGACTGGTCCTGAAGCTCGGCAGGGTGACCATGATCACCATTGACGGGCGCGACGGCGGCGGCATGGTCGAGGGCGACCAGCCGGCTGTCGATGAGGAAACGGAGGAACGCGCCGAGGCTCTGCTGCTGATCAGGCTTGCAGGCCGCGCGGCGGAGCAAGAGCTGCTGGGTTCGGTCACGGCCGGATCTGGCGGGACTTCGTCCAGCGATCTTGCAGGCGCCACAGAGTTGGCCGTTGCGATGGAGACGTCGCTGGGCTTTGCCCGGAATGCGCCGCTGCTCTATCGCGCAACCGACGACAAGGCTTCGCTGCTGATCTACAGTCCGGAAATTGCCAGCCGCGTCAACGCTCGGCTGGAAGCGGCCTACGCCAAGGCGTGCGAACTGATCCGGCGGTATCGAAAGGCGATCGAGACGCTTGCCCGCGCGCTCATGGACCACGACACGCTGGAGGGCAGGGAACTGGGCAGCATCTTTCAGCAACTCGAAGAAACGCTGACTGTTCTCCCGAATCCATAAAGCCCGCGGCGAACGGTGGCATTCGGAGCGGCAGCGCTGAACCCGCCGATGCGGCGGGCGCGAAGAATGGCGGCGAGGCCATGTCGGAGGCAACGCGGGTCGATCGCATGTCAGCCAACTCGATCCGACGGGCCTGGAACCCAGGTCAAATCAGGAAAATTTATGTTAATCCGATTCAGCGTCCCGGCACCGCGATTCAGAGTCCTCTGAGGACGATTCACGAGTGTGAGGAAACGATTCCGGACTCCGGACAAGCGTTGCAACTGCAAACGCCGTGCGCGTTCGGGCCGCCCGTAAACGTCCGTGCACGTTGGGTCGAGTTGCAGGCAACGCATCTCACATTGAGAAAATTTGTGGTAATTCGATTCGGGCGGAGGGAATTGCGATTCAGCTCCGCGGACAATCGATTCCCACGCCGGAATCGCTGTCCGCCAAACGGCGTTTGTCGTATGCATGGACCGGCGCCAGACTCTCAAGGTGGAAACCTGGGAGACAAAAAGATGGCACAGTCGCGGCGCGAGAAACTGGACAAGCAGCGGGAACGCCAGCGCGCCGTTCGGATTGCCAGGAGAGCTGAGAGAAAGCCATCGCGCGACGACATCGCCCGTGCGCTTCTGCATTACGCCGTCGTGCAGAACCTAAAGCTTGGACGCGGGCGGGAACTCGATCGGCTGCAGGCGTCGATCGTGGAGGAACTGGCTGCCCAGGGCTTTGACCGAAAGGCTGCAGACGCTGCCTTTGACGACCTCGTCGACAAATACGGCTCCGGCTGGACCTTCCAGCGCAAGCGTCATCTGCGCGGTGACAGTAAAATCGACGAAGCTGGCGGCTGACTCCTGTGCCGTTGTCTCACCAGGTCTTGGCAGCTTTGACCGATCGACATGCTTTCACATCAAACGCCGTTTTCAACCGCTGTCCCGTGCTCTCCCCATTACTTCACCAAACGCCGTTTGCGACTGAATCGCCCGCAAGACGACTATTTAGGTCGCCGCCCGAACGTCCGCCTGGCTTGGGCGAGCTTGTCGAAGTCAAGGCCATAGAAGGCGGAAAAATCCACGCCGTCGACGAGATCCGCGCGGGCGATGCCGCGCGTACGGATCTCGCTGATCGCCCTGAAACCATAGAGGTCGTGCTCGTCATCAAGCCGATGGCCAGCCTGCAGCTTGCGGTCCCGTGAGTCCACCTTGTTGTCGCGCATCTGGTCGATGTTGCCGCCCCGCAGCGAGTGGAAGACTTCCTTCCGTGTCGTAGTGACGCCGGCCTTCTCGAAAAGGCGGTTCATGTAGGAACTGGCGCTCTTGCTCGGGTCCGCGAGCCGGATGAGTTGCGGGAACAGGAACGAGTTACCCTGGTTTTGAGCCCATTCGATGAAGCCGATCTTGCGGAGAAAATCATGCAGGACGAAGAATGTAGCGCTGGCGTCGGTCTTGATGGGGACGCGCTGCCAATGCCCCTCCCTGTTGAGCTGAATGCCTGACGTCTGGGCAACCCAGACGTCAGGATATTTCTCGCGGATGTCATTGCCCGTGAGGTGGACCAGCAATCCGAGACGGCGCCCGGTCAGGTGGCCGAGCAGCGGCAACATAGTCTCGTCCAGCAAGCCTCTCTCAACGCCCTTGCGGAAAATGCGGCTGATCTGGTCGGAGCTAAGCGGCTCCGCCGACTCGCGCGGGGCTGCGGTATCCGGGTAAAAAAGTATTACGCCCGAAAGCGGGTCCGGGTAGTCCAGCTCGGTGATCTTGGAACGGATGATCGTCTTGACGATGGTGACATAGCCATCCTCCAGCGCCGATCGTTTCAGGGGTTTGGCCGTAAGATCGGCATTGGCGGCCAGGATCTCGCGCGCCGTCTTGTCCTTCGGCCTGTCCTTCTCTTTCGCCGGCCAATGCGTCAGGAGATGGACATAGGCCTGAAGGTCGGCCCCCGTATAGGTGTCGACGGGATGGTCGCCGATCAGTTCGATGAAAACGCCCACTCGCATCCGCGCGGTGGCGATGTCCCTGTTCTTCTGGCCCGATCTCACGGCACGGCGTTCGAAATAGTCCTCGGCGACTTCGCTCAGTAGTGGCTTCGTCGATGGCTTGCGCTCGACATAACGGCGGTCAAGCTTGAAGGCCACGGTCTTCCTGACCGAGCTGTTCTCAACCCGCCGGGCCGGCTCCGGATGGACGACGGGAGCTGAGGAGCTTGACTGGGCATGCGCGGCGGGGTCGGTCGTCACGCGAACGGCAGGCAAGGCGTCAAGAGGCCCGGCACCTCTTTGCTTTGCCATTTGTGGGAAGGTGGAAGCCGAACCTGTCTGGACCTCGCCCGCGATCTTGGCGAGCGACTGCGCCCTTAGCATGTCAGCATTCTCGATGATGAGCGCATTGCCCCCGGCGCCTTTCGCCAGTTCCCTGCCGATGCTGACCAATCCCCGGAAGCCAGCGAATACGGCCTCCTGGTGCGGAGGCGTCGGAGGGGCGGGTTGCGAGACCACCGAAAGCATGGCCTTGAGGTAGCCCTTCACCTCTGCCGCGGTCAGTTCGGGACTGTCATTGGCGAAGTCCGGAGCGTCCTCGCCGTCCCTTTCGTCCGCGTTCTTGGTGCCCTCGTTTTCCAATCTGGCCGTCCTGATCTGGTCGAAGCGGTTCCTGGCGAGCGCCGCCAGCAGTTCAGCCTGGACGCGCGCCTGGCGTGCAGTCAGCGCGCCCAGCCCGAGCCGGACGAAGTGCGCGTCCCTTCCACTGAGGTCGCCGGGCAGTCTAATCTGGAAAAGATAAACGGAACCTGACCGGACGAGGTAGCGGCCGGGCGAAGCGCTGCGGCTCGATCGCGGCGCATTTCCAGGATCTTCGAACGATGCATCCAATGATACGTCGCGCGATACATTCAACGATACACGCACCTGAGAAAACTCCCATTCTCGGGAGCCGCCGGGAGACTTTTCAGAACGGGATCAGGCGCTTGCGCGGAATGTGGGTTCGAGTCCGAGACCCCTGGCGGAGAGGGAGGGATTCGAACCCCCGATGGGCTTGCACCCATGCCGCATTTCGAGTGCGGTGCATTCGACCACTCTGCCACCTCTCCGCGGTCATGGTCGGCCGTTGCCGGCGCGGCGCACTAAATAACGGCTGAACGGGCAGGTTACAAGGCCAAATCCGTGAGTTATTTGGCTTGCCGGACAAGCGGCGGATTAACACCGGCGTTGGTGGGCGAGCGCACGGGTTCCCGGCATCCTCGCCTGCAGGCGATGGTAACGTGCGCGGTCCTTCGGGCACGGCCGGTCCGTGCCCGCCAATGACAGTCTCGGCAAACGAGGCGACGTCTGCCTTGACTCGCACTCAACCTTCGGTTAGGGACAGCGCGCAATCGGCGTGGAGGGTTCTTCCGCGCCGCTTGTTTTTTGAACCCGCAGACTGACAAAAAGACGGCTGAATCGCCAGAGGCGGTTCATCAAGGCCGACCGAACAGCGAAAGGCAAAAAATGTTCGCAGTCATTAAAACGGGTGGCAAGCAGTATCGCGTTGCCGCCAACGATCTCCTGAAGATCGAAAAAGTCGAAGCCGCGGTCGGCGATATGGTCGAGATCGGCCATGTTCTCGCGCATGGCGAGGGCGAAAATGTCACGTTCGGCGCGCCGTTCGTCGATGGCGCGGTGGTTACCGCCGAAGTCGTAGAGCAGGGCAAGAACCGCACCGTCATCGCCTTCAAGAAGCGCCGCCGGCAGAATTCGCGCCGCAAGATCGGCCATCGCCAGCTTCTGACCACCGTGCGGATCTCCGAGATCCTGCTGGGTGGCGCCAAGCCGACCAAGACTGCAGCGGTCAAGGCGCCGAAGAAGGAAGCCAAGGCAGAGGCAGCCACGGAAGCGAAGGCGGAAGCCGCGCCGAAGAAGGAGCCCAAGGCCAAGGCCGCCGAGACAAAGGCAGCCGAGACCGCGGCGGCACCGCTGTTCAAGGCGCCGAAGGGCGAGCCGGACGATCTGACCGTGATCAAGGGCATCGGCCCGGTCGCAGCCAAGGATCTCGCCGAGCAGGGCATCATCACCTTCGCCCAGCTCGCCAAGCTGACCGACAAGGATGTCGCCAAGATCGACGAGCACATGCCCTTCAGCGCCGACCAGATCAAGGACTGGCGCGAGCAGGCCAAGGAATTGGCGGCGAAGTAATTTTCTGGCGATCAGGTCGCCGGATCGGACTTGAAACGGAACGCGAACGCGTTCATAACGCCTTTTAGGCGCCTTGCGGCGCAACGGAGTTAGTTAGATGGCACACAAGAAAGCTGGCGGCTCGTCGCGCAACGGTCGCGACTCGCATTCCAAGCGTCTGGGCGTGAAGAAGTTCGGCGGCGAAGCCGTCATCCCGGGCAACATCATCATTCGTCAACGCGGCACCACGTGGCATCCCGGCGTCAATGTCGGCATGGGTACGGACCACACGCTTTTCGCGCTCGAGACCGGCGCCGTGACGTTCAACAAAAAAGCCAACGGCCGAACCTACGTATCGGTCAACCCGATTACCAAAGCCGCGGAGTAGCCGGTTCCGCACTAGAACACCGGCGCCCATCTCGGGACCGGTGTCTGGCAAAGCCAGGAAAAGGATCAGGGGAGATGGGTTTCCATCTCCCTTTTTTCTTGTGCCTGGAGGACTTCAAATGGTTGCCGAAGCGGAAGACTCAGAAGACGAAAGTTACGCGATAGACTGCCCGGTGCTGGTCACCGAGCGACTGGTGATGCGGGCGCCGCACGAAGGCGACATCGCGCAGCTGGTCGAGCTTGCCGACAACCGTCATGTCGCCGAAATGCTGGCCCGCATGCCGCACCCCTATGGCGAGGCCGAGGCGCGCGCCTTTCTCGCCATGACCAAGTCGCGCCGGGCCGGCATCGCCTATGCGTTGACGCTGGCCGGCACCGAAACTTTCGTCGGTTGCGCGGGTCTCAACACCACCGATCGCGGACTGGAACTCGGCTACTGGATCGGCGAGCCCTACTGGAAGAAGGGCTATGCGACGGAAGCAGCGCATGCGCTGGTCGACCTCGCCTTCCAGAGGACGTCGATCCAGGTGCTGCATGCCTCGACGCGGGTGATCAATCCGGCATCGCGCCGCGTCATCCACAAGTGCGGGTTCCAGTATGCCGGCCAGGGCATGCTGAACTCGATTGTCGCCGGCCAGGTCCCGGTCGAGCGCTACCGGCTCGACAGGAAGACCTGGACCAGCCTGCGGAACTGGGTCCACTTTTGATGGATGAAGCCGGTCAAGCCATGGTCGACAGCAGCGATATTGAAACGGCCGCGATCGCGCCGATGACGCCTGGGGATGTCGAAAGCTTTCATCGCGCGCTAGATCTTGTTGCGCGCGAGCGAAAGTACCTGTCCTTCCTCGAGGCGCCATCGCTGGATCAAACGCGAAGCTTCGCGATGGACCGTATCGTTAGAGGCGACCCCGGGTTCGTGGCCGTTGTCCGCGGCGACGTCGTCGGCTGGTGCGACATCTCACGCCATGACCGGCTCATCCATGCGCATCGCGGCACCCTCGGAATGGGGATCATTCCTTCCTATCGGGGGCGTGGCCTCGGACTGCGGCTGATCAATGCGACCTTGGCGCAGGCGCGCAGGGCCGGTTTTGTCCGCGTCGAGCTTTCCGTACACTCCGACAATGCGCGCGCCATTTCCCTTTACGACAAGGTCGGGTTTGCCAGGGAGGGCGTGCAGCGCGACGCGGTCTATATCGACGGGGAATACCGCGATACGATCATGATGGCGATCGTCGAACGCGAAAACGCCGCCGGCTGAATGGCCGTCAGCCCAGTTCGACCCACACCGGCAGATGGTCCGAACCGACGGCCTTTCGGTCGACCCACAGGCGCCGCAGGGATTTGGCAAGCGAAGCGCTGGTGAAGACGTAGTCGATGCGCTTGTGGCGGTTGGGGTCAGTGGGTTGTTTGGGGTCGACCCAGCTGACGAGATCGTCGGCGGCGGCGTTCAGGCGCAAAGCGGCATCGACGGCGAAATCGGCGGTCAGCGGCATGCCGAATTCGTGGTCCGGCCGGCCGGCGAGTTCGACATATTCGGGCGAGCCGGCCAGCATGTTGAAATCGCCCATGCCGACAAAGGCTTCGGGATGCGGCAATTCCGGCAGGCCGATCTCGGCGACGCCGGACAGCGCGCCGCCTTCGAGTGCATAGTTCAGCAGGCGCCGGCGCAGGAACTGGATCTGCCTGGCGCGTTCGACCGGGCTGCGGTGATCGAGATGGATGGAATAGAAGCGGATGAAACCCAGCGGTGTCTCGATCAGCGCTTCCAGCGCGCCACGCTGGAAGTTCATCATCTCGAAGCTGCGGCTGCGCGGCAAAAGCAGGTTGCGCGACAGATGAATTGGCGTCTTCGACAGCATCATATTGCCGAGCTGGAAGGTCTTGGTGATAGCGCGACCGTTCTCGACGCGCGACCCGATATTGGCCTCGAAATTACTGCCATAGACGGCGAAGTAATCGGGCAGCGCCTCGCCGATCTCGACGACCATGTCGCGGCCGCCGTTCCTGGGGTTGTTGCGGGTCACCTCCTGCAGCGCGATCACATCGGCGCCGCGCACGGCGTCAGCGATGCGGCCGAGTTCGTACTGCCCGTCGAGACCGATGCCGTACTGGATGTTGTACGTTACAAGCTTCATTCCAACATCTCTCCGGCCGATCCCGCCCGGCCATTGTCATAAAACGGCCTCGCCCTTCGCCCCGCCTTGGTTTAGAGCAAAGCCCAAGGTTTAGAGCAATGCCGCAAAGCCACTAGTAGAAACTGCGAAATCCCATGAAATTTCTCGATCAAGCCAAAGTCTACATCCGCTCTGGTGACGGCGGCGCCGGTTCGGTGTCGTTCCGGCGCGAAAAATTCATCGAATTCGGCGGGCCGGACGGCGGCGACGGCGGCCGTGGCGGCGATGTTTGGGTGGAGGCGGTCGACGGACTGAACACGCTGATCGACTATCGCTACCAGCAGCATTTCAAGGCCAAGACCGGCGTCCATGGCATGGGCCGCAACATGACCGGCGCCAAGGGTGCCGACGTCACGCTGAAAGTGCCGGCCGGAACGCAAGTGTTCGAGGAAGATAACGAGACGCTGATCTGCGACCTGACCGTGGTCGGCCAGCGCTTTCTGCTTGCCAAGGGCGGCAATGGCGGTTTCGGCAACCAGCATTTCAAGACCTCGACCAACCAGGCACCGCGCCGCGCCAATCCCGGCCTGCCGGGCGAAGAGCTCAACATCTGGCTGCGGCTGAAGCTGATCGCCGACGCCGGGCTGGTCGGGCTGCCGAATGCCGGCAAGTCGACATTCCTCGCCGCCGTCACCGCGGCTAAGCCGAAGATCGCCGACTATCCGTTCACGACGCTGCATCCCGGCCTCGGCGTTGCCCGTATCGACGCGCGCGAGTTCGTCATCGCCGACATTCCGGGCCTCATCGAAGGCGCGCATGAGGGCGTCGGAATCGGCGACCGCTTCCTCGGCCATGTCGAGCGCACGCGCGTGCTGCTGCATCTGGTCTCGGCCCAGGAGGAAGATCCCGGCAAGGCCTACAAGACCGTGCGCGCCGAGCTCGAGGCCTATGGCCACGGCCTGACCGAAAAGGTCGAGATCGTCGCGCTTTCGCAGGTCGACACCCTCGACGCCGACGCGCGCAAGAAGAAGCTGGCCTCGCTGAAACGCGCTGCCGGCCGCGCGCCGATGCTGTTGTCGGCGGTTACCGGCGAAGGCGTCGAGGCGGTGCTGCGGGAGCTGATGTCGGTGGTGGCCGAGGCGCGTGAGCGGATCGCCGCGCCGGTCGAGACGCGCTGGGAAAAATAGGGCCATGCAGTCGCTGAAAAAATATCGGCGCATCACCGTCAAGATCGGCTCGGCGCTGCTCGTCGACCGCACGATGGGCCTGAAGCGCGACTGGCTGGCCTCGCTCGCCGACGATATTGCCTTGCTGGCCCAAGACGGCGCTGAAATCCTCGTCGTTTCCTCCGGCGCCATCGCACTTGGCCGCACCATCCTTGGCCTCGGCAAACGTGCCCTGAAGCTCGAGGAAAGCCAGGCCGCGGCAGCGGTGGGGCAGATCGCTCTGGCCGGCGCCTGGTCGGATGCGCTTGGCAAGGGCAGCCTGAAATCGGGCCAGATCCTGCTGACGCTCGGCGACACCGAGGAACGCCGCCGGTATCTCAACGCGCGGGCGACGATCTCGACGCTGCTCAAGATGAAGGCGGTGCCGGTCATAAACGAGAACGACACGGTGGCCACCTCGGAAATCCGCTACGGCGACAATGACCGGCTGGCGGCTCGCGTCGCCACCATGATGGGCGCCGATCTTTTGGTGCTGCTTTCCGACATTGACGGGCTCTATACGGCGCCTCCGGCGCGCGATCCCCATGCAAAGTTCATTCCGGTGGTCGACCGGATCACGCCTGATATCGAGGCGATGGCGGGTGCCGCTGCTTCCGAATTGTCGCGCGGCGGCATGCGGACGAAGCTCGATGCCGGCAAGATCGCCACCGCCGCCGGCACGGCAATGATCATCACGTCCGGCACGCGGCTGTCGCCGCTGATGGCGATCGAACGCGGCGAGCGCGCCACCTTCTTCCGGCCGAGCAGCAACCCGGTCAAGGGCTACAAGACCTGGATCGCCGGCCAGCTCGAACCGGCCGGCCGCCTGACGGTCGATGCCGGCGCCATTGGCGCGCTTCTGTCGGGCAAGTCGCTGCTGCCGGCCGGCGTCAAGTTGGTCAGCGGCAATTTCTCGCGCGGCGACACGGTGGCGATCCTTTCGCCCGAAGGCCGCGAGATCGCGCGCGGGCTGGTTGCCTATGATGCCGCCGATGCCGTAAGGATCGCAGGCCTGAAGACGGCCGAGATCGAGACCGTGCTCGGCTACGAAGCGCGGTCCGCGATGATCCATCGAGACGACCTTGTGGTGAGCCATTCAAGCGACCAAATAGGGTCCGGTAACCAAGTACTGGCCGGTGGCGATGTAAGCGGAGGATGAGCATGCTGAAGCTGCATGAAAAATCCGGGGATGACACCGTCGCGCTGATGGCAGATATCGGCCGCCGCGCCCGCGCTGCCGCCCGACCGCTGGCCATTGCCACGGCCGCCGCCAAGAACGCCGCACTCCTCGCCATGGCCGAGGCGATCGTCGCGCGTCAGCAGGACATCCTCGACGCCAACGCCATCGACGTCTCGAATGGTCGGGAATCCGGGCTTTCCGGATCCTTCATGGACCGCTTGAAGCTCGATCCGGCGCGCATTCTAGCCATGGCAGAAGGCATGAGGGAGATCGCTGCTCTGCGCGATCCGGTCGGTGACGTGGTCGCGCAATGGGACCGGCCGAACGGCCTGCATATCGAGCGCGTGCGCACGCCGCTCGGCGTCATCGGCGTCATCTACGAGAGCCGGCCGAACGTCACGGCGGATGCCGGTGCACTGTGTCTCAAGGCCGGCAATCCGGTGATTCTGCGCGGCGGCTCGGATTCGCTCAATTCTTCGGCCGCCATCCATGCCTGCCTGGTCGAAGGGCTGAGGAAAGCCGGCTTGCCGGAAGACGCCATCCAACTGGTGCCGACCACTGACCGCGCTGCTGTCGGCGAGATGCTGAAGGGCTTAAGCGGTACACTCGACGTCATCATTCCGCGCGGCGGCAAAAGCCTTGTAGGGCGGGTGCAGAGCGAGGCCCGGGTGCCGGTCTTTGCCCATCTCGAAGGCATCTGCCATCTCTACATCGACCGCTCGGCCAAGCTCGATATGGCGGTGCGGATCGCCGTCAACGCGAAGATGCGGCGCACCGGCGTTTGCGGCGCCGCCGAAACGCTGCTGATCGACCGCGCGGTTGCCTCCACGCATCTGGTACCGATCCTCGACGCACTTCGCGCCGCCGGCTGCGAAATCCATGCCGATGCCGAAGTGCTGAAGATATTCTCCGATGCCAAGCCTGCCACTGACCTCGACTGGGTGACCGAATATCTCGACGCCATCATCGCGGTGAAGCTGGTCGACGGTGTCGGTGGTGCGGTCGAACACATCGAGACGTTCTCCTCACATCACACCGAGGCGATCGTCGCCGAGGATGCGCAGGCGGTAGAGCGGTTCTTCAACGAGATCGATTCGGCGATCCTGTTGCACAACGCCTCGACGCAGTTCGCCGACGGCGGCGAGTTCGGCATGGGCGCCGAGATCGGTATCGCCACCGGCAAGATGCACGCGCGCGGACCGGTCGGCGTCGAGCAGCTGACCTCGTTCAAATACCGCGTGCGCGGATCCGGACAGGTGAGGCCTTGACGTCTTTCATCGATAGAGCTTGAGGCGGTTGCGCGCGTCTACCCCCCTCTGTCCTGCCGGACATCTCCCCCTCAAGGGGGGAGATCGGCTGACATTTCTCGCTTCGCTAGTCGCCGTCGATGCAGAATTCGCACTGCCAATGAAGCTACCAATCTCCCCCCTTGAGGGCAGGGCTATCGCATATGAGTAAAGAGCTGGAAGAGGAAGTCTCTGTTCCATCTGGCTCTTCGCATCTTGCTGGCGATGGGTTT